>CBFDAN010000180.1:0-4521 GCA_965602815.1 uncultured bacterium | reverse complement strand
CCGACCTGAAAACCGACATCGCGGAGATCGAAGAGGCCTTCGTTGGGTCCAGATCCGAAGCGCTCCCAGGGGGGTGCTTCTTCTGAGGCGTCGACTTTGGCCAGTCCGTCCGCTGTCAGCGTGTAGACCTTCTTCCCGTCTTGGTCGTCGGCCTGGATCAGGCCTTCATCACTCAGCAGTTGCAGTGTCGGGTAGATCGAGCCGGGACTGGGTCGCCACATCCCTCCGCTGCGCTCGGTGAGCTCTTGCATGATCTGATAACCATGCATCGGCTCCTCAGCGAGCAGGTGGAGGATGGCGATGCGCACATCACCTCGGCTCACCTTGGGTTTTCCGGGGAAGAACGGTTCGAATCCCATCGGGAATCCGCCGCGGGATCCGCGGCCCCGTCCTCGCCGGCTGCGGCCGGCCTTCATCGCCATGATGCGACGAGAGACGACCCAGGGGGGAGTCATTGCGTATGACATTGAGTCTCCTTTCGAGAACTTGCGACACTATATCACGATATATCGTGATATGTAACCTCTCTTCTTGCTAGAAAGATCCTTGGCATCCGATGTTCTGCGGATCATTGAACTGAGCGCCTTCCTACTCCCGGCCGGCAAAGGCCGAGCGTCTCCAATATGGGGGATTCGTGCTCCCAACATGGGGAGGGCATTCCGATGCGGAGAGGCGGCGATTGAGAGACGATAGACCTGTTGCACGTACAGGAGGATCAGGAGGATCATGATGTTCTACATGCAGGAGAAGGTCGTTCATTCGATCCATCAAGAACGTCACCGTGAAGCAGATGTTGAACGACTCAGCGGGCAATCTCGGCTTCCGGCACGGCTCCGGCGGCACTCGTTCTCGATTCCGCTGTTCTCTAGCAAGGGCACCGGGCCGTCGCCGGCGTCGATTCCTCGCCCCGCGGCCTGACGATCCGGGTTCTGTCGCATCGAGTGGATTCTCGTGATCCGGATCGTGCTCCTTGGAGTCGACCGAAGGATCTCGGTCGGTGTCATCGGAGTACGATCTGGGCGTGGACCTTCTTGAGCGCGCAGACGACCTCGAGGTCCTGGAGCATGCGCTTGCTGAGGCTGAGCGCAGTTCGGGTTCGGTCGTCCTCATCGGCGGTGAGGCCGGTATCGGCAAGACCCGCTTGGTGCAGTGGTTCTCCGGGATTCACGCCGACGACGCCCGCGTTCTTTGGGGTGCATGCGACGACCTGTCGACGCCGCGCACGCTCGGGCCGTTCCGCGACATTGCCGGCCAGGTGGACGGCGCTCTGAAGAACGCGGTGGTTGAGGGAACTCGCGGTGAGGTCTTCGACGCGGTCCTTGATGCAGTTGTCGAAGGCGGCCGCCCGACTGCAGTGATCATCGAGGACGTGCACTGGGCCGACGGGGCCACGCTCGACGTCTTGAAGTTCCTCGGGCGACGCATTGATCGGGTGTCGGTCACCCTCATCCTCACCTACCGCGACGAGGAGGTGCCCGACAACCACCCGCTCATGCTCATGATCGGTGACCTGCCGTCATCGGCGGTGCATCGTGTGCTTCCGGCACCTCTGTCTAGGGCCGCCGTCGAAGAGCTCGCGTCCGAGTACGAGGGTTCCGTCGAGAATCTGTTCGCGATGACTCGTGGAAACCCGTTTCTCGTGTCCGAGGCGCTCTTGGTGACTGGGGGCGATGTTCCGGCGAACGTGCGCGACGCCGTGCGAACCCGAGCCTCGCGGCTGTCACCGATCGGTCAGGCGGTGGCCGACCTGATATCGGTCGTGCCGGGCCAGACCGAGCGGTGGCTGCTCGAGGAGTTTCCCGAGTTCGATCCAGGAGCGCTCGACGAGTGCCGCCAGCGAGGCTTGATCGAATTCGACGGCGGACATGCCTGGTATCGCCACGAACTCGTGCGAGGTGCCATGGAGGAGTCGCTGGAACCGCCACGCCGGCGGGCGCTAAATTTGTTCGCGGTCGATGCGCTTGCGAACCGCGACGCGGACGTTGCCCGTATTGTCCATCACGCCCAGCAGGCCGGTGACGGCGATGCGATAATTCGATATGCGCCGGCGGCGGCTCGACGGGCGTCGGGGGCGGCCGCACATCGGGAAGCTCTGGCCCACTACCGGCTCGCCGTTGAGTACGCCGACGTCACCTCGGTGGAAGACCGAGCGAAGCTGTTGACCGACTATGCCGTCGAGTGCTACCTCGCGAATGAGGCGGTCGAAGGTGTCGCCGCCGCTGCCCAGGCGCTCGAGCTGTGGAGATCGCTTGGGTCCATCCTCGGAGAGGGTGACGTGTTGTGTTGGCTCTCGCGTCTCTACTGGTGGCTGGGGAAGGGTGAGCGGGCGGTGTCAACCGGTTTAGCCGCGGTGGAAGTGCTCAGCACGGTTCGCCGCTCGAAGGAACTGGCGAGGGCCTACAGCAACCTGGCACAACTCTTCATGCTTGCCCAAAAGTCCGATGCTGCCGAGGAGTGGGCGAACAAGGCGATCACGGTGGCGCGGGAACTCGATGATCAGAACACGCTCGCCCATGCCCTGAACAACCTCGGCAGCACGAGGTTGCGGGCAGGTGACACGGATGGATTCGCCCTTCTCGAGGAGAGCCTCGAGATCGCGGTAAGGGAGCAGTTTGACGATCACGCAAGCCGGGCATACGCCAATCTCGTCTGGGTCAGCCTCGACTACCGCCAGTACAGGAAGGCAGAGCAGTACATCGAACAGGGGCTGGCGTACGCGCGTCGCAGGGAGCTTGCAGGCAATATCTACTACATAACCGCGGAACGAGCCCGATTCGGTTTCGAGTGCGGTCGGTGGACGCAAGCCGAGCGGGATGCTCGTTGGGTCCTCAACCAGCCGGAGGAGCCCGGAATCACGAGGATGCCGGCTCTTTCGGCGTTGGCACGACTGCAGGTTCGCCGTGGCGACCCAGACGTCGATCGGACCATCGACCAGGCGCTCCGACTCGTCGAGCCGACCGGCGAACTCCAAAGGATCGCCCCAGTTGCGATCGCCAGAGCCGAGCTGGCCTGGCTGCGAGGCGACTTGGACAGGATCGAGCCGCCGATTGTCGAAGTGCACCGACTCGCCGGGGCGGCGCAGCAGCCGTGGATCACAGACGAGCTTGCCTTCTGGATGTGGCGCGCGACCGGCGTTCTTGAAGTGCTCGAGGAACCGGAGACGCCCTACGCCCAGCAGATGTACGGACGCTGGCGCGATGCGGCAGATGTTTGGGCGGAGCTTGGATGTCCCTACGAGCAGGCGACCGCGTTGATGGACAGCGAAGACGCCACAGACCTCCTCGAGGCCCTGGCGATCCTCGATAACTTGGGAGCGACCCCGGCCGCATCGAAACTGCGCAGACACCTCCGGAGCATGGGGATCCAAGGAGTGCCGCGCGGCCCGCGGCAAGACACCAGGAGCCATCCGGCCGGCCTCACTCCACGACAGGTTGAAGTCCTTGAGCTTGTTGCGGGCGGATTGACGAACACCGAGATTGCCGAGCGCCTCTTCGTGTCGCCGAAGACGGTCGACCACCACGTTTCGGCCCTTCTCACGAAACTCGACGTAGCGACCCGACAGGAGGCTGCGGCGAAAGCCCGGGCTCAAGAGTTGGTGTGAATGAGGAGGCACGAGCCGCCGGCTACCAGCCCCGATCGTTGCCTCTCCGTTTCCTCGTTCCTCCCGCTCAGGGAAAGGTGCCGCCGTCAGGCGGCGGAGGGGGTCAGACGGTCCAGCGACCCACCAAGGCCGAAACTGTTCGAGCGCAGCGAGGTGGAGAGGGTCACCCAGTTCCGCGACCTGGCGCTGCTTTGCCGTCCTCGTCTTCGACGATGACGAACTCGCCGCCAGGGTGGATTGCGCCGTTGATCTGTATGTCGACCGTGTGGACGCCGGGGTAGTGAGTGCGGGTGCTGTGTTGGGCGACCGAGACGAGCTTCGACACACGTGCTGATCCACCCGCCGGGACGGACCGTTCGCCGCCCTTGAAGACCTTCGGGTTCGAGGCACCATTTGCCTTCACGAAGTGAACGATGAAGTCGACAAGAGCCTCTCCCTGGCTGCTCTCCGGATTCTCGAGGTCGGCTGTGATCCGAACGGAACCACCAACATGGACGGTGGTTGGTTCGATGTTCACGGCTTGAAGCCGCACTGGGGAGTCCGAACTGAACCCCAAGATGGCGAGTGCATCGGGATCTCCGGCCTTGACCAAGGTGCGCAACCCATGGCGCACGAGACGGCGCGTATCTGGATCCTCGCTCCACCACCGATCGGCCGCCGCCACGGCGAGGCCGGGGTGGTCCTTTGAGATGTCGTTGAGGTTGTTCGCAACCGAACGCCGAACGTACTCGTCCTCATCGTCCTTGAGGATCTCCAAGAGCTCGATCACCGGAAGCGGATCATCCTGGAATCGCCGCAGTCGGGGAGCCCACGGCAGCCGGGGGCGGGTCCCTTCCGACACCAACCTTCGCACGTGCACGTTGTTGTCTGTCGTCCAGACGTGAAGTTGTTCGAGCGTTCGCTCGGGATACCGATCGAGG
>CBFDAN010000179.1:0-4522 GCA_965602815.1 uncultured bacterium | reverse complement strand
CGGAGTTCTCCCGCGTCGAGAGCGGCAATGGTGCGGTGGATCGGTTCGACGGCCTCGGGGAGGAGGTCGAGGTCGGCGTAGGCGGCTTCGATCATTTCTCGGTCAGTCATGTGAGGATTGTACGCAGAGGAGGTGTCGCCAGCGTACCTAGGCCAGCAGCGAACGCAGCACGTCGGCCGCATCAGCACATTCGGCAACAGTCGGCACGAGAGCGAGCCGAATGAACCCTTCGCCCCCCGGACCGAAGAATCTCCCGGGTGACACGACGATGCCTTCTTCGAGAAGTCGATCGGTGAACGCCATGTCGTCTTCGACTCTGATCCAGAGGTACAGCCCGGCCTGTGATCCGACCGTCTCGTAGCCGAGATCGTCGAACGCAGCTTTGAGGATCCTGCGTTTCTCGCTGAAGATCACTCGCCGTTCGGCGGCGTGGCCGTCGTCGCTCCACGCGGCGATCGCCGCTCCCTGGACGAACTCCGGCGAGGCGGTGCCCGTCGTGGCCCGCAGCGCCTTGAGTGCAGCGATCGCCTCAGGATCTCCGACGATGGCACCAGACCGGTAGCCCGTCATCCCGGACCGCTTCGACAGGCTCAGATACGACAACACACCCGGGCTGCCGTCACCCGCGACCTGCAATGCCGACATCGGCCCGTTCGGATAGACCTCGTCCTCGTAGACATCGGCATAACACTCGTCCGAGAGGAGCAACGCGTCTGAATCGACGGCCTTCACATACAAACCCGCGATATCCTCGAGTGTCGAGACCGACCCTGCTGGGTTGTGCGGTGAGCACGTCCACACGAGACGGGCGCGATCCCATGCTTCGTCGGGAATCATCTCAGAGCGGAGAACGAAGTCGCCGGAGAGCTCGATGGGAAACACGGTGGCGCCGGCGAACAGCGAACCCCGCTCGTACACCGGATACCCCGGTGTCGGGTAGACGACGGCGTCGCCCGCGTCGCGGTTGATGAAGGCGAACGGCGTGTTGAAGATCGCCTCCTTGGCGCCGCTCGTCGGAATCACCTGCGTGGCGGGGTCAACCTCAACGCCAAACCGGCGAAAAACATATCCAGCGACGGCCTCACGTAGTTCCAGGAGACCGGCCGATGTTGGATATTGGGAGATCGGAGGGACCGATTCGCGCAACGCCTCTACGATGAACGTCGGCGTCGGTTCTCGCGGGTCCCCGATCGAGAAGTCGATCACAGGGAGGCCCGCGTCGCGCCGGTCCCGTGCTCGCATCTGGATCTGGGCAATCGGGTAGTCGCCGAGTTCGGCAAAGACGGGGTTGAGACGCATCCGGACAGTCTCAACCCTGTCGCGACACACCGCAAGTCAGGGCAGTGGTTCTTCCCAAATGGCGCAACGAACGGGCCTACGCTGATCGCAGATGAGCCGCACCACCTATCGCTTGATCCTCCTCCTGCTCGGCCTCGCCTTGATCGCGGTTGTGATCGGGGCCGTGCTGTTTGCACCGACCGGTGACGACGCGGGATATCCCGCCGCGCTCGAGCGGGTGGAGCCGATCGACGGGAGCCTCATGTTCGGCCGGCCACCCGTCGTGGTCGATCTCGAGGGCGGATACCGAGCGCAACTGACCATCGACGATGTTGTTGTGCCGGAGGACCAGATCATCTGGACGGAGGCGACCGGCCTTCACGTGTTCGAACCTGGTCCCGGCAAGGTCGTGGAGGCATGGTCACCGGGGTTCCATATCGTATCGGCACAGTGGGACCGTGTTCGCGGTCTCCCGGATCCAGGAATGTTCACCTGGAGTTTCCGCGTTCAGTAGATGTCCACGAGATAGGAACTGATCACGATGTCCAATGACTACACGTATGACCCGCGAACGCTCAATCCAATCCTGGCCGGACTGGCTGCCGGGTCGGTCGGGGCGATCGCGGCGTCGCTGATCGCTCTGCCGATCCACTCACCCGACGAACTGGTCGCCAACTCGCTCACCATCACGGTTGCAGCGCTCATCATCGGCGCCCTCTCTGGCCTTCTCTGGAGGAGGATTCGGGCCACGGCAAACGCCTTGCGCACGTTCGCACTCACGATGGTCGGGGCCTTTCTCATCACCATGATGGCTGCGGCCATCATCGACCAGACGGCGCTCGATCGCTTCATCCCGTACGCGGGAGCGGTCGCACTTGTAATCTTTCTGTCCGTCGGCCTCCTCACGCCCGTCTTCTCACGGGCGGTCGTTCCGACGTGGGTGGCGTTCATTCCCGTAGTACTCGCGCTCATCATTGGTCTCGGCCTCGTCGGTCGTGGCACGTCGACCTCCGGAGACCTGAGCCTCGATGACCTCGAGACGACCACAACGGTGGCGGCCGATTCTGGTAGTGCGTCGGCGGAATCGTCGACCACAACAGTTGCTGCAGACGCGAACGCTGCCGACGGTTCGGCCGGTGAGTCCCCCGCCGGCGGCGTCTACGTCGTCGACGAAGGTGTCGCGTCCTACACCGTGCCGGAGACCCTTCGAGGCCTCCAGGTCGACGCCGTCGGGATTTCCGAGACGCTCACCGGGTCGGTCTCAACCGACGGCACATTCGAATTCGAACTCGATCTCACCACCTTCGTCTCGGACCAGTCTCGACGCGACAGCCGCGTGGTTGACATGTTCAGCGCCGATCCGCTTGCGAGGTTCACCTCAAGCGACTTCGTGTGGCCCGAAGGTCCAGACGGCACGCCGATCACCTTCGACGTCACGGGCACGATGACGATCAACTCGACCGAGCGCGACCTCACCTGGCAGGTGGAGGCCCGCCAAGACGCCGACACCATCTCGGTCACCGGTGAAACCGACATCACCCTCACCGAATTCGGTATCGAACCCCCCTCGATCGCCGGAGTCGTCGATGTGGAAGACGAGGCGCATCTGGAAGTCCTCTTCCAAGCGACGACGAGCTGAGAGCCGCAAGCGACGAGTCACCAATCTTGCCTCTCCCGCCGAAGGCGGGGGAGGCGCGAGCATCCGGCCGGATGCGAGCGGAGGGGGTTCTGGGAGCTAGCACTGTAGAGATGAGGTCCGGCGAGCGTCGGCGCGTCGCTCTCTTACTTCCCCAACACCTCCGGCCCTTCCTGCAGCAGCCTCACAAACGCTTCTTCGTCCAGCACGGGGACGCCGAGATCTTGGGCTTTCGCGTGCTTCGATCCGGGTGAGCCGCCTGCAATCAGTGCCGACGTCTTGCCTGAGACCGATCCGGTCACCTTGCCACCACGGGTCTCGACGGCGGCTTTGGCCTCTGAGCGTGAGAACCCTTCGAGTGACCCGGTGATCACAACGGTCAGTCCGGCAAGCAGATCACTCCCCTCGCTCTCGGGCGTCGGAACCTTCATCCGGACCCCGGCAGCGCGGAACTTGTCGATGAGCTGGATGTTGTCAGGATCGTCAAACCATCCGACGACCGAGCCGGCGATCTCTGGTCCGATGCCTTCAATCTGCATGACGTCTTCGTCGCTCGCTTCCGCGAGCGCCTCGATACTGCCGAAGCGTCGTGCGAGGACTCTCGCGACGGTGCCACCGACATGGTCTATCCCCAGGCCGGTGAGCAACCGGCCGACCTCTTGGTCCTTCGCCGCGTCGATCGCCGAGAGGAGGTTCGACACCGAGGTCTCACCCCAGCCCTCCCGGCCGAGCAAGTCGTCCGGCTTCAGGGTGAAGACGTCGGCAGGGTCGTGGATCAGCCCCTCGCTCAGCAGCAGGTCGACGGTCTTGTAACCGAGCCCTTCGATATCCATCGCTCCCCGACCCGCAAAATAGGCGAGATGCTCTCGGATGCGGCTGGGACACTCGTAGCCGCCGGTGCATTTGGCTTTCGCCTCGCCTTCGGGCAACACCAGGGGGTGGTGGCAGAACGGACAGCGCTTTGGCATGTTCCACTCCGGCAGGCCCTCCGGGCGACGAGAGAGCACCGGTCCGACAATCTCCGGTATCACGTCGCCGGCCCGTCGCACGATGACCGTGTCCCCTGGTCGAACGTCGCGTCGATGAACCTCGCTCTCGTTGTGCAACGTCGCGTTCGTGACCGTGACACCTCCCACGAAGACCGGATCGAGGACCGCATACGGGGTCACAGCACCCGTCCGGCCCACGTTGATCTTGATGTCGAGCAATGTCGTCGCCTTCTCTTCGGGCGGGAGTTTGTAGGCGACGGCCCATCGAGGACTCTTCGCGGTGAAGCCGAGGGTGCGCTGGTCACCGAGATTGTCGACCTTGATCACAATGCCGTCGGTGTCGTAGTCGTGGACGTGCCGGTGCTCCTCGGCACGACGGACGTAGGCCTCGACGGCCTCGATCGTTTCAACGGTGCGATTCTCCGGATTGACGGGCAGTCCGAGTGTGGTGAGCCACTCCATCTGCGCCGTGTGCGACTCGAGAGCCGGCCCACCTTCGAGATACCCGATCTGATAGGCCCACAACAGCAGCCGTCGGGAGCCGGTCACCGCCGGATCCTTCTGGCGGACCGATCCTGCTGCCGTGTTGCGCGGGTTGACGTAGGGAGGTTTGCCGTCG
>CBFDAN010000178.1:0-4548 GCA_965602815.1 uncultured bacterium | reverse complement strand
ACCCGGAAAACGCCGGCGATCCGCCAATGAGGTCGCCTGCTGCCACCGTGAGGCTATTGCCCGAGCGCAGTTCCTTGAGCTTGGTCGCCAGGTACTGGGAACCGCCGGCGGCCTCGCCTGCGACCGTGCCGGCCCCATCCGCCTCGAGGTGACCGTGATAGTCGTTGAATGCCAGGATCTGCAAATTGACGTCGGTGAGGCCCCGGTGGAGGAACGCGGCCATCTGGCCGCGGGTGACCAAACCGGTGGGACAGTAGTTGTCGTTGGCCGGCGGGTTGCAGCCGAGCGTGATACCCGCAGTACCAACCATGTCGATGTCGTCCTCAAAGATCGAGCCGTCATCATCGGTGAACAGGTCTGAACCCGCCCCCTCGGTCAGGTGAAACGATCTAGCCAGGAAGGCGGCCATCTGGCCGCGCGTGAGTGAATCCTCGGGGCAGTACTTGTCGTTGGCCGGCGGGTTGCAGCCGTTCGTGTATTCGTTGGCTGCCATCCACTCGATGTCCTCCTCGAATATGGAGTCGCCGATGTCGGTGAACGTGCCGTCTGCTGTCGTGGCGGCCACCGGGGCAAGAACTGCAAGGATCATCGCCACAACGAAGGCAACCGTCATCAACCGGCGTGGGGTACGGATCATCAAATGCTCTTTCACGACTAGGACCTCCTTGTCCACTCCGATACATATCGCCCGTGTGGGTCGGCTCCTGCCGTGGGCCGCACGTCCAGCGCGTGATATTGGGCGCAGCAGCGGCGTCTCCCCACTCTCACCAATCTACTCTCTGAGAAAATGTCGTGCACGGGCGCTCGTCACGGCGGTCTTTCTGGCCACACCTGCCCGAATACCACGCGGGCACGCTCGCCGATGCGTCATCCAGGGATGAGTGACGGATCCTGCGGCCAGTGGCTTCTACCCTGCGTGAATCGCCGGCACAAGTCCGCCGAAGTCGGCCTCAAAAAGGAGAAGGTCAAGTCCCGCCGGACGCACTGACGACGTGCGCAACATCGGTCAAGCCCGAACCCCACCGCAACGAGCAGGTGCTTCGTGACCGCCCTCGAACAGAATCTATTTGATCTCCTGCGGTCCCTCGAGCTTCCGATTGGCGATTTCGCCGTATTCGGCAGCGGTCCGCTGATCGTCCGCGGGATCGTCGAAGGCGTGAACGACCTCGACGTGATCAGCCGAGGAGCCGCATGGGAACGGGCGTTGGATGTCGGAGAGCTGGTCTCGCTCCCGGACGGGGCAAGGATCGTCAGCTGCTTCGGCGGCGCGGTGACGATCGGAAGGAACTGGGCCTACGGGGAGTTCGATATCGACGAGTTGATCGAGACGGCCGAGGTCATCGACGGCCTCCCCTTCGCCCGCATCGAGCATGTAGTCCGGTACAAGGAGGTCGCGGCCCGCCCAAAGGACGTCGCCCACCTTGAACTGCTGGCACAACATCAACGAGAGCATCCACCGGTCGATGGATAGCAATCGCCTCGGCAAACAAGACCCATGGTGACAAACCCCGCGAGCTAGCTTGGCTGTCATGGATCACAACGATGCACTCCTCACCCGCTCCTTCGAACTCGCCACCGAAGCACGCGATGCGGGCGACCATCCGTTCGGCGCTCTCTTCGAAGTCGACGGTCGAGTCCTCGCCGAAGCGAGAAACCGGGTCAACACCGACCGCGACGTCACCGCTCATGCCGAGACCGCCCTTGTTCGACTCCTGGAACAAGAGCGCCTCCTCGATCAGGTGGGCGACGGGACGCTCTACACCTCGTGTGAGCCGTGCCCAATGTGCGTCGGCGCTATGTTCTGGGTCGGTGTCCGTCGCGTGGTCTTCGGGCTCTCGTCGTCCCGACTCACGGAGCTGGCGACTCCTCTCGGGCTCCCAACGGGTGGATTCAGGATCACGGCAGCTGAGATCGGAGGTGCGGCCAGCCCGCCGATTCACTTCGACGGCCCCCATCGCGAGGATGAGGCGGCAATCCCGCACCTCGGGTTCTGGGTGCCCTGAGCAGACCTTGCGCCGCGTGGTCGGCACCCTCATTCCGCGGGCCCGAGACGCCAAGTAGCACGTGGAGAACCCTGGATACGTGGATTCTCGCTCGACGCGACCGCGGCGAGTTGTGCTTTGATGGTGGGGAGCCGGGCCGGATTGGGTCCGTCGGGCGGCACAACAGGAGACAACGCATCATGGGAGCCTTCCTCGCAACAATCATCGGTGGCCTCATCATGGGCCTCATCATCGGACCCCTCGCTCGACTGATCATGCCCGGCAAGCAGAACATCTCGCTGGGCTGGACGATCCTGGTCGGTGCCGCCGCCGCCATCGTCGGTGGGTTCATCGCCGACATCATTGGTGTGGGAGACACCTCCGGAATCGACTGGATCAAGCTCTTCATCCAGGTTGGGCTCGCCGTGGCCGGCATCTACGGCTTCCTCAGGTTCAACGAAAGCCGGTAGCAGCAAACGGACCGTCGCACGGTGACCGACTCGCCCGCCGATCGACGAGCAGGTTGAATGGGGCAATGGATACCGCATCGTTCGTTCGCGCCCTGCCGAAAGCCGAACTGCATCTCCACATCGAGGGAACCCTCGAGCCGGAGATGATGTTCGATCTTGCTGCCCGCAACGGCATCGATCTGCCGTTCGCCAACGTCGAGGAGGTGCGCGCGGCGTATGAATTCTCCGACCTCCAGTCCTTCCTCGACATCTACTACCAGGGCGCGGCCGTCCTGGCGACCGAACAGGACTTCTTCGATCTGATGTACGCCTACCTGCAGCGGGCCGCCGGCGACGGCGTTCGCCGGGCCGAGATCTTCTTCGACCCGCAGACCCACACCGAGCGGGGCATCAACTTCTCGGTGTTCATGAGTGGCTTCACACGAGCGATCGAAGCGGCGCACGAGGAATGGGGAATCTCGGCGGCGCTGATCATGTGTTTCCTCCGCCACCTCCCCGGCGAAGCGGCCGTCGAGACCTGGATCGAGGCGGCGCCTTACGCCGACCTGTTGATCGGCGTCGGCCTCGATTCTTCGGAAGTCGGGAACCCACCGGAGTGGTTCGCCGACGCATACCGACTCGCTCGTGACGCCGGCCTCCACGCCGTCGCACACGCCGGGGAAGAAGGGCCGCCCGCCTACATCACCGGCGCGCTCGACACGCTCGTATCAGAGCGCATCGACCACGGAGTACGAAGTGCCGAGAACCCTGCCCTCGTGGAACGCCTCGTCGCCGAGCAGATCCCGCTGACCATGTGCCCGCTTTCGAACGTGAAGCTCAGGGTCTTCGACCGCCTGGAGAACCACAACCTGAAGGACTTGCTCGACCGCGGCGTTCGGGTGACGATCAACTCCGACGACCCGGCCTACTTCGGCGGCTACGTGCTCGACAACTACGTGGCGATCGCCGAGGCGCTGGATCTCAGCCGGGAAGACCTGATCGTGCTCGCCCGCAACTCGATCGAGGCGACATTCCTCGATCCGGACGAGAAGAGAGTTCTTCTTGCCGAACTAGACACCGTCGCTGCAGGCTGACAGCTATTCGCGTTCGAAGACCGTTCCCATCGCTGCCGGCGCTTCGCTGCCAAGGAGATTGCGCACGCGCGGATAGCGATCTCCGATCTGGCGGAACCAGCTCGAGTACACGAACAGCAGTGCGAGGATCATCAAGGGGAACGGTGCGATTGGGAGCACCTGTGCAAGACCGGGGAACACATCCTGGAGTTGGAAAGCGAGCACTTGGAGTGCCCCGAACAGGTAGGCGCCGAAGGCCACTCGCAACGGATGCCAGCCCCCGAAGATGACAATGGCAAGAGCGATCCATCCAAGATTGAGCGTCAGCGTCTCGCGCCAGCCGAGCTTGATGTCGAGCGAGTAGGCGGCGCCTGCGATCCCGACCATGGCCCCGCCGACCACCGTGTACCAGAACCGCAACGTGTTGACTTTGATGCCTCTCGCGAATGCACCCTCCGGCCGCTCACCGACACCCTGCAGGTTCAGGCCGGGTCGCGTCCGGTAGAACAGCCACCAGGTCAGGCCGATGGCCAGGAAGCTGCCGTACACCACGAGGTCGTGGTCGAACAACACCTTGCCAACAAACGGGATATCCGAGAGCACCGGGATCGGGAGCGCCGGCACTCTTGGTCCCCGCTCACCGACGAAGGAGTCTCCGAGGAACGACGCAAGGTCCGCAGCGAGCAGGGTCAGGACGAATCCCACGGCGATCTGGTTCAGCTTCAAGCGGATGCTCGTAGCAGCGATGATGGCAGCGATGGCGGCACCGATGATCGCCGCAGCGACAAACCCCGGAAGCGCGCTCCCGACCCAGAATGCAACTGCGAATCCCGTCATGGCCGAGAGTCGCAGACTCCCTTCGAGCGAGAGGTTCACAACACCGACCTTCTCGGTGATGGTCTCCCCCATCGTCATGATGACGAGCGGAGCGGCGGCAGCGATGATCGAATTGAGTGTGGCTTCCACGATCAGGGCTCCCCGGGAGCGTTGCGCGACACCGAACTCCGCCGAGCCGACCAGGCCCCGCCGATCATCACGAAGAGG
>CBFDAN010000177.1:0-4567 GCA_965602815.1 uncultured bacterium | reverse complement strand
CGGGAGGGAGGGCGCCCGGAACGGGTGGGCCCCCACTGTCGATGGGAACCCATCCGCGGTTCACGGCTACCGTGCCGCCTTCCCGCGTGAGTGGAGTCACGACATTGTGCCCCGACACACCGTTGAGGGTGCGAGCCTGGAGAAGGATCTCGTCTTCCGTGTTGTACGTACCGGTGGCCGTGACCCTGCGGTACTCGAGTACCTCGGGATCGGTCCCAACGATGGCCAACAACAGCCCCAGGTCAACGGGATCCTCAGCCAGTCGCGACTCGATCGTTGCGTTTAGGGTGCGCCGTTCGTCGAGCCGCCGGAGCTGCCACATTCCGAGATTGACAAAGGCGAAGACGGTGACCACCACGATCAGGATGCCCGCGATCCAGACACCAGACTTCATGAACGAGTAGCGGCCGCTCACGGTGCCACGTCGGGTTGATTCTGCTGAGAGCGTGCGAGGCCGTAGGACAGCCGGTCGATGAGCCCCTCGTTCTTCAGATAGGCGTCCCGACCGATTCCCTCAAGCACGAGACCGACCTTCTCAGCGACGCGCGCGGAAGCGGGATTCGAGAGGAATACTCCGGCTTCGATCCGGTGGAGGTCGAGGTCCTCGAAGCAATAGGCGATGTACCGTCTGACGGCCACAGTCGCGATACCTCTGCCCCACCACGGTGGAGCAACCCACCAGCCGACTTCGGCCGTGCCGGTTCGGATATCTCCCATCGGTTCACATCCGACACCTCCCCCTACCGCGCCGTCGATCATGATGGCGAAACCCCGGGGCGGATCCTGGGCTTCACACTTCGCAATCCAGGCTTCGGCGTCCTCCCTGGTGTACGGATAGGGGAACTGGTCCGTCATGAACCGCGTGATGCGCTCGTCGTCGGCGGCTGCGAGTAATCCCGACCGGTGTGCAGCCCCGAATGGGACCAACCTGATGGCGATGTCCTCCGTATCAAGGATCGGACCGCGAACAGGCGCCTCTTTGGTTCTCTGCGGCTCGATAGCATCTTCATCCAGGAAGCGGCCTCCCGTTCGCCAATAGATCCCATCGGCACGGCTCATGAGGCTCTCCTCGACCATGTAGCGGCGCAGGGCGGCGTAATCGTCGTGGTAGCGTCGCAATTGTCCACTCACGTCGGCTTCGTCGTAGCGGACTCCGGGTTCGAAGTCCTGAGCGAGTCGCTCCAGCACAACCAGACGCTTTCGGTGTTGCGTGGGAATCTCGATGAGGCGTTCTCCTGAGAAGTACGTCGTGAGAATTCTCGTCTCGCCGGCCGTCCAATCCCCTTCGGTGATCACTGCAGCAGCATCCTCGGGCCTCGGAAGCGTGCCGGCGACCTCGCGGAGCGCGTCGGTCAGCAATCGGTCGTCCGCGCCGGTGATCCCGGCGAGCCGGAGGCCGGCGATCGTCTCGAGCGCTGTTCTCCGGGAGACATTCATCGCCGCGACGAGATCTTCTGGGGTCAGCGTTCCCTCGGCCGAACGGCCGAGAGCGGCCAAGCGCACCGGGTCGAGACACAGCCGGGCGAAGTCTTCGTAGTCCACGTCAGTCGAATCCGCCGCGTGCGGTGTCGCCGCTTCTGCGCTGGTCCGCCGCCCCGTAGAGTCCGGCGATCGGGTCGAACACGGCCGCCTGGACTCCGCCGAAGTACATCGCCAGGTCCGGGAACCGGCGGGCCGTCATCCCGTCAATCGATCTGACATCGAGGCCCGGTTCATGGGCAATCATCGGCGCTCCACCGAAGACTTCAACATGAAGTCGAGGGTGGGCGACGGCTTCGCGTAGCGACATGCCGAGATGGAGGAAGTTGAGGAGCACCTGAGCGATGGCCGTCGTTATTCGGGACGCACCCGGGCTACCGATGGCAAGCATCGATCCGTCGGCTCGCCGTGCGACCGTAGGGGCCATGTTCGAGACGAGCCTCGTGCCCGGCTGCAGGGAGTGGAAACCCTCAGCCGTGAGCTCAACTTCGCCGAGGGAATTGTTCAGGTACCAGCCGGAGCCCGGGACGAGCGCACCTGCGCCGTACCCCGCCGACACGGTGATTGCGCAGGCGTTGCCGTCGGTGTCGGCCACCGATGTGTGGACGGTACTCGGCGAACGTTCGACGGCGGACAGGTCGCCGGCACGGGCGTTCCTGAGCAGATCCTCTGCGGCCTGCGTTCGAGTTCCGTAGTCGTCGAGCTGGTCGCCCCGGTATCGCAGGACCGCGCGTTGAATCCTCGCCATCCGATCAACCTCGCGCGGAATCCAGCCTTCGAACGGTGGCGAAGAAGCGAGCAGCAGGAGCGCGCTCGCGACCGCGCCGCCCACTGCCGGGAGAGGATTCGTCGCGATTTCCCAATCGTCGAGTTCGAAACGGATCGGTTCTCGTATCGCAACGGAATAGGCGCTGAGGTCTTCGTAGGTGAGGATGCCGCCGCCCGCGCGCACCGCGTCGGCCGTTCGCCGTCCAATCTCGCCGCCATAGAGAGCTGCCGCACCCTCCTCGGCGACCTGTCGAAGCGTGTCTGCAAGGTAGGGGACGTGAATCTGATCACCTTCGGCAACCGGCGATCCATCGGGATGATGGGTGATCGAACGACTCATGTCGTCCCATCCGAAGACCAAACGGTGGGAGTGATCGAGATACTCGGCGGACGCGCTCGTTACGGGGAAGCCGGCCTCGACGATCCGGACGGTGGGCTCCAGAATCGCGCTCCACTCGATCGACCCATACCTCCGGTGCGCCTCGGAAAAGGCGGCGAAGGCCCCGGGGGTGGCAACGGAACCCCATCCAACGATGGTCTCCGTGTGACCTCCGTAGGTCATCTCGACCGTTCGGCTCCCGCCGCCAAATTGGTCGGACGGGACACCACGACCCGGCATCTCTGCGTAGCCATCGATCACGATCGGATCGCCATCCCGCGGCCACACGGTGACGAATCCACTCCCTGCTGGAGCGATGATCCCGATCTCAGTGCACATGGAGGCGATTGATGCACCGATCGCCGCGTCGATCGCATTCCCGCCCGCGTCGGCAACCGCGGCACCGGCTTCGGCCGCGAGAGCGGTTGCTGAGGCGATCTGAACTCTGCGCATGAGCGAGCAGGCTAGACCTGCATGGTTTGCTCCACCGTCGATGGCAGCTCTGACCAAGGACCGAGGGCGTCGTCGTCCTCACGCTTCTCGACGTGGCGGGCGACCACTTCGATCCGGCTGCGTCGGTTCTGGTCGTCGGTCCAGAAACGACGCTGGACTGCTCCTGCGATCCAAACCCCGTCGCCGCGTTCGAGTTCGGTCGCCTTCTCGTCCGTATCCCACAGGACCACAGGAACGACATCGATGCGTCGCCGGGGTGTCTCCGAGCGGGTTGTGACGAGATAGCGGACCACGGTGGCGCCGCCGTCGAAGGTCCGGACTTCGGGTGCTGCGGCGAGGCGCCCGCTGATGACAACGATGTTGAGATCCATGACAACTCCTCTCGCCTCGAGGAGGTGCGGGCCATTCACGCTACGACGTGCCCGTGACAGATTCGCGTCAGGAGCGCTTGGCGATCTCCTGGTCAAGAGCATCGAGGCCGGCGAACGAGGGATCGTTGAGGACGATCGCGTCGGCGATCCGCCGAGCGGTGGCCGCGTCTCCGTTGAAGGCTGCCGCACGTGCCGCGACGTACCAGACACGAAGATCGGCCTCGTTCGCATTCGGCCCCACACGATCGGGTCCGGTGAGATCCCACGCGCCCGCAGCGTCACCCTTCTCGAGCAGGAACGTGCCGTACACGACCTTGCCCTCTTTCCAGACCGCAGGAGACACGTCGGCCTTCTGCAGCACCTCCCATGCCTTCTCGACGTCGCGATCACGCTCGAGCGCTCGCAGGACATCCATCTCGATGGGGAGGTGCATGGCATCGCCCGCCATGCGTCGATACGCCCGCAGCTCGGCGAGAGCGGTGTCCCAATCGCCGATGCGGTACGCCGACAGGCCCAGCGTCTCGCGTACAGTCGCATCCTGCGGAGCCAGATTCTTGGCCGTCTTAGCGTGTTTCACAGCGGCGTGATAGCGGCCGTCCGACATTGCCGCAGATGCCTCTCCCAGTTCTTCCAGAGCGGGAGCAACACGGTCTTTAGGGGTAACACGTGTGAGCGCCTCGATGACCCAGTTCGGCAGGTCCACGGCAGCACCCTTGAGGTCACGGCGGCGCTTCGCGGGTTCCGCCCGGTCGGACGCATCGGACCGTGGCTTCTTTGGCGGATACGGCCTCCCCCGCCCCGTGCCCCTCTGCCCCTTCGGCTTCGGCTTCGAACTCCGGTACTTATCGGAGGATCCCTTGCCTGCATTGCGTCTGTTGTCGTTTGCCATCTTGGGAACCTCCGCGTCGGCACCGAAGCCTACTGGCTCCCGCTCACACACCGACTCCTGGTAGCTCATGCAAAAACAAGAAGGGCCGCCCCACTGCCGGGACGGCCCTTCTCTCAAAACGTCGGCGGCGACCTACTCTCCCGGGACCCTTCGGTCCAAGTACCATCGGCGCAGGCGGGCTTAACTTCCGTGTTCGGAATGGGAACGGGTGGAACCCCGCCGCCATGG
>CBFDAN010000176.1:0-4571 GCA_965602815.1 uncultured bacterium | reverse complement strand
GACCGATGCGGTCTTGGTTGGATCATCCCGCATGGGTACTACTTACCCCGCCGGCCGACCCACCGGTTCAGTTATTACATCGGATTTCGCCGCCTTCTTCTTGAGCCGTTCACCGCTGGACCGCCGGATTTGGGTCCATCGACCCACTCCGTCATTATGACGAGCTCGGAGGCCCGGACATGCTGCAACTGATCGACCTCGAGAAACGATTTGGCAGCGTTGTCGCGCTCAACGGAGCAGGTTTCACGGTCGATCGCGGACGTATCCTCGGATTCCTCGGTCCGAACGGGGCAGGCAAGACCACCGCGATGCGTGTTGTGTTTGGCCTGGTCCGTCCCGATTCCGGATCGGTGCGATGGAACGGGGGCATCGTGAGCCCGGCCGACCGGCTCCGCTTTGGATACATGCCCGAGGAGCGCGGCCTCTATCCGAAGATGAAGGTCCACGACCAACTCGTCCACTTCGCTCGACTCTCAGGGCTCAGCAAGTCGGAGGCGAGCGCAGCCGTCGATCGCTGGCTCGGCACGCTCGGACTGTCCGACCGGGGAGCCTCCAAACTCGAGGACCTCTCACACGGAAACCAGCAACGAGTTCAGCTCGCTGCGGCCCTGGCCCCGAATCCGGAGCTTCTCATTCTCGACGAGCCGTTCGCCGGTCTGGATCCCATCGGTGTCGAGTCCCTTGCCGGTACGCTGCGAGGGCTGGCCTCGGACGGCGTGACCATTGTGTTCTCGAGCCATCAGCTCGATCTGGTTGAGGATGTGTGCGAGGACGTCGCCATCATCAACGAAGGGCGCGTCGTCTTGTCGGGGTCCCTCGACGACATCAAGAACGAGTCTTCTAGGCGGAGGCTCACCATCGAAGTTGACGGGAAGCCGTGGGTTCCCAAAGCGGCCGGAACCACGGTTATCGACGGCCAGGGTCGGTCGCACTCCATTGTCGACGGCGATGCCCCTATCGCCGACCTGCTGGCGGAGGCGAACGCCGCCGGAACGGTCAATCGGTTCATGTTCGAGCCGCCGCGTCTCACCGATTTGTTCCGAGAGGCGGTGGGACAGTGAATCACTGGCGTCAGGTCGCACTGCTCGCCAAACGTGAGTTCAAGGAGCGTGCCACCAGCAAACCGTTCCTCATCACCATGGCGATCCTCGTCTTGGTGATCCTGGCGGTGGGGCCCGCGTTCAACATGTTTGCTAGCGACGAGGCCGCGGCGACCAAGATCGGGCTTGTTGGAGATGAGCCGCCCGGTGTCGAACAAGAGCTCGAGAATCAGGCGGTTGTGTTGGAAATCGATGTTGAGGTTCACCGCTATCCAAATCGGGACAGCGCCGAAACGGCGCTCACCGACGGAGATGTCGCCGTGGTATTGGCCGACGGGAACGAGATCATCTTCCACACCGATGTGTCGTCCCGGCTTTCTGCACTCGTCGGCGGGGCCGTCAACACCACAGTGAAGACCGAGGCGCTGGCCGATCTTGGCCTCTCCGACAGCGAGGTCGCTACGGTCGTTGAGCCGGTGCCGGTCAGCGTTGTCACCCTCGAGGAAGAAGACGTCCAGGAAGACGCGAAGCGAGCGGCTGCGTTTATCGGGACGCTTGCGCTGTACATCTCGATCCTCATGTTCGGACAGTTCGTCGCGATGGGCACGGTCGAGGAGAAGCAGAACCGGGTCGTCGAGGTCATATTGTCTCGCGTGCGACCGTGGCAGGTTCTCGTTGGGAAGGTGGTCGGCATCGGACTCCTTGGCTTGGTCCAACTTGCGCTGCTCGCCGGAGCGGCGTACTTCTCCGCGCAGATGGCAGACTTCGCCGATATCGATCTCGCCTCGATCGGTCTCCCGGTCATCGCCGCCATGTTCTTCTGGTTCATCCTCGGATACACGTTCTACGCATTCCTCTATGCGGCGGTCGGTTCAACCGTTTCGCGACAAGAGGATCTGCAGGGGGCGATGATGATTCCGATCGCCCTCATCGTGCCCGGCTATCTCCTCGCGCTGGTGGCGGCGGAGGACCCTGACGGTCTGGTTCCAACGATCGGCTCGATGCTGCCGCCGTGGGCGCCGTTTGTGATGCCGGTGCGGATCGCGGCCGGCGCTGCCCAGACCTGGGAGATTCTCGTCGCCGTTCTGGGTACCGCGCTTGCCGCTGCGGCACTCGTCCGGCTCGGTTCGAGGGTGTACGCCGGGGCGCTTCTCAGGATCGGCGGCAAGGTGAAGATGCGCGAGGCTTGGCGGGCCGCCGGCGAGTAGCACTGCTCGCGGTCTTTCCCGGTCGACAGCGATCGGGAACGGCACTATTCGATGATCCACTGGATAGCGCGAGTGACGATGCCCGGCTTCTCCAGCGTCGGCGTGTGGACCAGCAGCGCCGGACAATCCACGCCTTCGGCGATCTTGTCGGCAAGATCAGTTACCACGTGGAATCGGTGTGTGGGTGCACCTAGGATGACAAGGTTGGCTCCCCGCGACAATCCGGTGAGTGTCTCGATCAGATCATCGGTCGGTTGGACCCGGTCGTCCCAGGGGACGGTAAGGGTTGCCCCAAGTTGTTCATGGTATCGGTGGATCGATTCAGCCTGAGCGGGTGGTGCGTCTGTCGGCGTCAGGTGAACAAACCGAAGCTCGGCTTGCTCGTGGCGGGCGATGTGGTCGGCCATCTCGATCTTGACGGGGTCGTATGGACCGCCGGTTCCCAGGATCGCGATCTGATCGATCTGGTCGACCTCCCTGTTGCGGAGGAAGACGGAATCGCAGGTCAAGTGTTCTCTGAGCCACCGGAGGTCCCGGCTGACGTGGCGCGTGGCCCGGAGCTCCTGCGGAAGATCTGCGATGAAGAGGTCGACGCCTTCGCGTTCAACGAACGAGTGAACCATCCCTCGACGATCCTCGTCGGTGTACTGCTCCGTTGTGACTTCGATGCCGAGCTGGCGAGCGCGGGCACGATCTTCGTCGGTTGGGATCATGCGCCGCGTCCTGGCATCGAAGTTGATGATGTGAATGCGCCCGCCAGGAGATACAGCGAGGCGCAAGGCCAGTCGGAAGAGCGTGTGCTGCCGGCTCGGTCGAGTCGGCCTTCGAACGAGCACGAGAATGTGCCTTCTTCCGCCCGTTGCGACGGCTGCGGCCGTGGTCTGTACCAGGCGCTGATCCTCGCGGAGCCGGAGCGCGTCGCGCGCTGCAGACTCCTTCACGGCCCGTTCCCGGCCGAACACCTGGTACCAAATAGCACCGGCAACGACGAAGAGGACTGCCCCGATCAACGGAACAGTGCCCATCTGCGTCAGGAGCAGCAACGCTGCAGCGATTCCGAAGATCTGGGTGGCTGGATACAGCGGCGATCTGAACTGGGGTTCGTACCAATCGAGGTGAGCCTCACGGAAGGCGATCAGGGCGAGGTTGATCAAGGAGAACACGAGGAGCTGGAATGCCGAGGCGAGTTTGGCGAGTTCAAGCAGCGGAACGAACATCACGAGGGCGAGGAGCACCACTCCGGTGACGGCGATCCCGGCGACCGGACCGCCGGACCGCCGGCCGATGGTGGCAAGTGCTGCCGGGGCGAGTGAGTTCCGGGCCATCGCAAACGGGTAGCGGGACGAAGCGATGATGCCGGCGTTTGTCATGGACAACAACGCGATCACCGCCACCCCCGCGATGATCGCAACGCCGACCGATCCTGCGAACTGCTCCGCAGCAAGGGTCATTGGAGTTTCGGTGTTTGCTAGCTCGGCCGGCGGCGAGACCCCCACGATGACGGCGACGATGGCCGGGTACAGAAGCATCATGAAGCCGATCGAAACCAACATCCCCATCGGGATATTGCGGCCGGGGCGCCGCACTTCTTCCGCGATCGATGCCACTTTCGTCACGCCCGCATATGAGACGAAGACAACCGCT
The DNA here is from genome assembly GCA_965602815.1 of uncultured bacterium. Classification (GTDB taxonomy): domain Bacteria; phylum Actinomycetota; class Acidimicrobiia; order Spongiisociales; family UBA5794; genus JAHEEL01. Next base: position 679 of record CBFDAN010000176.1, on the reverse strand, counting down.
GTCGCCGACAGAAGGCCTTTGATCCCATGGGTCGTGAGTGGATCAAACGAAGAGGACTGAATGTGCGGCATGCCGATTCCTACGAACACCAGCAGGACGAGGATCACGCCCGTCACAAGGAGCATCTGGAATTTTGCCGTCTGCTCGACGCCGATGAGATTCACGCCAATGAGCACGACCGCGAGCACTGCGGCGACCGGCCGCTCGGGGTGAGGGACGAAGTACTCCAGGTACGCAGACAGTCCAACCAGTGCGAATGAAGCCTTGAAGACGAGGGAGAACCACACTCCGAATCCAGCGATCGTCCCCATGAGCGGGCCCATCGCCCTGTCGACGTAGAGATAGGTTCCGCCGGCTTCCGGCATGGCGGTCGCCATCTCCGCTTTCGAGAGGGCAGCTGGAAGAACGACGACTCCCGCAAGGAAGAACGCAATGACCACCGAAGGTCCGGTGATCTTGAACGCAAGCCCGGGCAGTACGAATATGCCTGAGCCAATCATCGCTCCGATGGAGATCGTCAGCACGGCGTATAGGCCGAGCGACCGGCGCAGTGTGCCGGTCGACCGGGGCGTTGCGGAGGAGTCGGGCGTGGTCACGGTGCCCGAAACCTAGTTGCCCCTACGGCGATGCGTTGCCGGCTTCTTGCTCCTGTGGAGACGGTGGCTCGTCGAAGAACCAC
>CBFDAN010000175.1:0-4574 GCA_965602815.1 uncultured bacterium | reverse complement strand
TAGAGGTTGTTCTGAATGAGGAAGACCACCGGCAGCTTGTGAATGCCGGCAAAATTCATGGCCTCGTGCCAGTCGCCTTCGGAGGTCGAGCCTTCGCCTCCCGATACATAGACAACGGCGTCCGTGCCTCGGCGCTTCAACTCATAGGCCACGCCGACTGCGTGCGGATACTGGGTTGCAATGACCGAGGAGTGAGTGAAGAGGTTCAAATCGGGCTCCGACCAGTGGTTCGGCATCTGGCGGCCGCCCGATGCGGGATCGGCTGCCTTCGCGAACACACCCATGAAGACGTCCCTCGCCGATACACCGAGGCCGATGTTGAAGGCGATGTCGCGGTAGTACGGCAGCGACCAGTCCTTTGATGGATCGAGGGCGGCGGCAATGCCGACCTGGGTCGCTTCATGGCCGGAGACCGACACGACAAACGGGACACGGCCTTGCCGGTTGAGCGCCCACATCTTGTCGTCAAGCCGACGCGAGATCAGCATCTTGCGGTACAGGTCGACCAAGTCGTCGTTCGTCAGCCCCAAGGCGGTGTGGTCGATGATCTGGTCGAGTCCGAGGGTCACGTTGCTCCTCTCATTGCACACCGGACCGGTGTCGAAAGCGCCGGCCCCCCGCTTCGGCGATCCTCTGTTCTGCGAAACGCATAGCAGCTACCTGCGGATTCACACCTTCGGCGTCGGCCGTTTCGAATACTGCGGTGAGGTTGTCATAGATGCGATCGACCATCGTCGCGGCACGCTCGACGGAGTAGCCATCCGCCTCGACCGAGATGTTGATGACACCTCCCGCGTTCACGACGAAGTCCGGCGCATACAGGATGCCGCGATCGACGATCCGCTGTACGTCGTGATCGACGGCGAGTTGGTTGTTTGCAGATCCTGCGATTGCCGCGCACCGCAAACGCGGGATGGTCTCCTCGTTGAGGATGGCGCCAAGGGCACACGGCGAGAAGACATCACACTCGATTTCGTAGATGTCGTCGAGCGAGACCGCCTTCGAGCCGTACGTTTCGACTGCGAATACGATCGCGGACGGGTTCGGGTCGGTGACGATGGTCTCGACACCAATCTCAGTGAGGCGCCGGACGAGGTCCATGCCGACCTTTCCGATGCCCTGCACGGCTACGCGACGGCCGGCCAGGTTGTTGGGCCCCCACAGCCGTTCGCCGATGGCTCGGAGTGCTGCCATCACGCCGCGTGCGGTAGCAGGGGATGGGTCGCCGGAACCGCCCTGGTCGAGCGGTAGCCCCGAGACCCACGGGGTCTCCTTCGAGATAAGGACCATGTCTTCGACCGTGGTGCCGACGTCCTCTGCGGTGACGTAGCGACCGCCGAGGGTGTCGATCTCACGCCCATGCGCACGGATGAGATCCTCGCTCCGCAGCGTCGCCGGGTCGCCGATGATGACCGCTTTGCCACCTCCGAGGTCGAGACCGGCGGCGGCCGATTTGAGTGTCATCCCTTTGGCGAGGCGTAGGACGTCGCGTAGCGCAGCATCCTCATCGGCGTAGGGATAGAAGCGGGTCCCGCCGAGGGCGGGACCGAGGGATGTGTCGTGGATCGCAATGATCGTTCGGAGGCCGCTTTCGCGGTCCGCACCGAACAGCACCTCTTCATGCGTTTCGGTGCCGATCGCTTCGAATGCTCCCAACGGGGATCCTTTCCATGGAGCGGAGAAACCACCGCTCGAAGTGCATGGGATATTGTAGTTCGGCGCTTCCCGGTCCGTACCCAGTCCCTCGCCGGTACCATCGCGTGATGATCAGCACCGCCTACCTCCGGGTCTATGTCGAGGCCGACGGCGCCGACGAGATGCCACTCGCGGAGTCCGGTAGGCGCGGGGCGCCGATCCAATCCGACGGCCGGTTCATCTGGGATGAGCCGCTCCGGGAGGATGTCTTCTCGGCGACCTGGAACGGGGTCGGATACGTGTGCCCTCGCAATGCCCGGCTACGGATGATCGAAGGTGCTCTGGCGTTCTCGGCAACGTATCCCCGGATCCCGCTCATTGATGATGACGAGCGCGAGTCTTTCAAGAGTGAGGTTGCCGGTCTCAGGTCGGCCGACCGCCGAAGTCACATCCTCACCTCGCCATGGCACGTTCCGCTGCGCTGGTTTGGTGCCTTCAATCCGACCGAACGAGAGATCTACGACCGACCGTACGGACTCAGCATCCGGTATCGCACGGACCTCGGCGAAGCGGTCGATCGGATCGATTGGGCGGTGCGAGTGCTCGGAGGGGCCGGTTTCTCGGACCCGGTCATCGACCAGGTTCGAGATCTGGAGCGGTGGCTTGCCGACTTCCCAGCTGGATCGATGTTGGAACTCGACTATGGCACTGTGGCCGATCACTTCCCGGACGGGGACCTGACGTTCGACGAGTCCGCTTCGGATGTGCGAGAGAGCCTCGAGGCGCTCGAACGCGGCGACGGCGAGGCCTCCAGGATTGCATACGCACGCGTCGCCCAACGGTGGGCCGGCCGTCAGGCACTCACCTTCGCGAACTGAATCGGGAGGAAGGAGAGGCCGTCGCGATCTCCGAGGTCGGTATCCTGAGACCGCCAGCGAAAGGACCACAATGACCAACGACTACCCAGTCGTTCCGGACCCCGTACCCTCTGATTCGCGAGGCTGGGCGGCGGCCGCCCATCTCATCCCATTCGTCGGCTTGAGTTTCGTCGCTCCCCTCGTGATCTGGCTCATCAAACGCGACGACGACGCGTTTGTGGAATATCACAGCCGGGAAGCCTTGAACTTTCAACTGACACTCATCATCTACTTCCTTGCATCGTTCGTGCTGATCCTCGTACTAATCGGGTTCCTGCTGATCATCGTGGTGGGAGTCTTCGCCTTTGTCGTCATGATCGTTGCCGGCGTCAAGGCAGCCGGCGGTGAGTTCTATCGCTACCCGTTGAGCATCCGATTCGTGAAGGGCTGATGAAGCCCGACGCCGCCGGATGGACACTCCTCCTTGCCTATTTGGCGTGGCTCATCGCGTCGATCGCAATCGCGTTGATCCTCGCTTTGCTCGTGGGTTCGATTGTGTCGCTCTTCGGCGTCAGCGCTCGTTCGGACGTTCACCAAAGAGTGGTCGAGGTTGCCGGCGTGCTCATCTTCGTGGGGCTGGCAGCCGCCCCGTTCATCCTGCGCTACCGGGAGATCCGATCGGATCCGGATTCCCCAGCCTGACCAGCGCGAAACCTCAAGACTCCTTCACCACGGTGCCCGACGGCCGTGCGAGGAAGTCGAGTGCCAGCCTGTGGTCACGTCACCGATAGGTCCAGCGGTTGGGCTTACGATGACGCAATGACCGCCAGAGAACTCCCCCAATTCGCCGACGCTGTCTGGCGGTCGCTCCGCATGGACGACGCGGACGCGATGTCGGCGCTCCAGCAGAGATGTTTTGCGGTCGATGGCGGCCACCGGATCACGCCCGTCGAGATGCGCGAGGAGTTCGATCGCTTCGGTGAGTACGCCGAGACCGATTCGATAGGTGCTTTTGACCCAAGCGGTCAACTGCTGGTCCTCGGCTGGGCTCACGTACCGGAGGGCGGCACAACCGAGCACCGAGGCTTCGTATGGATCGAGATCCATCCGAACCATCGCGGCGAAGTCGACGATGCCCTGCTCGGCTGGGTAGAGGACGCCGCAACCAACCGGTTGAGGACATTTGACGACGGGGTTCCTCTTCGCTTGTACCGCTACGGCGTGTACGACGAGATGACCGATGCCATCGCTCTGATGGAGCGTCACGGCTACGAGATCTCCCGCTACTTCACCGACAACCTCCGCGATCTCTCTGTCCCGATCGACGACTACCCGCTCGACCCGGCACTCGTTGCCAGACCGTGGTCGCCGGAAGTCGAGGCCGACGCATTGATAGTCCACAACGAGGCGTTCGTCGACCATTGGGGTTCCCAACCGATCGAACCTCACATCTGGGCCTCGTTCAATGCAGGCGAGTTCTTCGAACCCGACACCTCGTGGGTCGCCTATGACGGATCAACACCGGTGTCGTATGTCATGTCTGCCAAATACCCGCATGACTTCGCCGATCGAGGGCGAACGGAGGCGTGGATCGAGGGAGTTGGGACGCTGAGGAGTCATCGGGGCCGAGGTATCGCATCGGCGCTCATCACGATGGCCATCCGCGGGTTCCGCGCCGAAGGGTTGCAGTTCGCCCGCCTCGGTGTGGACTCCGAGAACCCAACCGGGGCCAATCAGATCTACGAACGCCTCGGCTTCTTCCCCGAAGAGCGAACGATGACGTTTACGAAGGCGGTTGAGCGGCTGGGTTGAATCGCGAGTCACGAGTCGCCGGGTGACAGCCCGAACGTACGGACTGTATGTCTGCGCCCGTCGCGTGGGGGCTTCGGGGCGCTAGAACTGTGATGATGAGGCTGGCAGCCCGATCGGGCGCGGAGCTGGCGGTTGGCAGTTCCAGCCCCGACTCCACCCTCCGTTCTTCCCGGTACCCTGTGGCTGCGCGATTTCCCGGGAGACCCAGTGGCTGCATACCCCAGTGAGTTCGAGTTCGACGTCCTGCTCCGTGACGGGCGGGCGATCCAC
>CBFDAN010000174.1:0-4590 GCA_965602815.1 uncultured bacterium | reverse complement strand
AGAAGATGGATGGGGCGAGAGGTCGAGGCATCCCGCCGAAGGAAGCCATTACCGGCGGGTTCTCGGATGGGGCCGATTTCTTCACTTACATCCTGGCCGGCCTGCTCATCGGCCTGCTTCTGGACTGGCTGACCGGGTGGAGTCCCGTCATGACCATCGTGTGGTCACTCTTCGGCGTAGGAGTCGGCTCCTATCGCATGTGGGTGCGTTCGGCCGCAATCGAAGAGGAAGCGGACGGAATCACCCATGGGATCTGACGTCGACCCCCTCGTGCGCTATCGCCCCGTGCCGGACGAGCGACCGATCGAGGCCATCATCAGCAAGCACATTGCCAAGCGCGGCCTCATCGTCGCGCCGATTCTCGCGCTGATCTTCGGACTTCTGCTGGGGTGGCAGGGGGCCGTCGCCGCTCTCGTCGGTGTCGCCATCGTGGTCCTCAACTTCCTCCTCGGCGGCTACATCATGTCCCGAGCGGCACGTGTTTCCATGAACCTGTATCATGCCGCCGCCCTGTTCGGATTTCTCATTCGATTGGGCCTCATCACGGTGTCGATGCTGGTGATCGCCAACGTGACCGATCTCGATCGGATGGCCATGGGGATCTCGGTGGTGGCGAGCTATCTGGTGCTGCTGTCCTGGGAGGCGGTAGCGGTCATGAACGGCGCGGAAAGGGACCTGGAGTGGAGCAACTGATTCTGGCCGTCGGGGAGTGTGATCCCGCGAACGACATCATCTGTCGGCCGGAGAACGTTATCGAACTGTTCGAGTTCACCGATCCGCTCTTCACGATCGGTCCGCTCGAGTTCACCCGTACGGTCTTCCTGATCTTCCTCGCCATGGTCATCGTTCTCGCACTGCTCTTCTTCGGGCTGCGGGGGAAGAGTCTTGTTCCTTCGAAGTTCGGCGTGGCGATCGAGAGCCTTGTGGTATTCGTTCGAGACGAGATCGCCATTGGCATCATCGGCCCTGAGGGCATCAAGTACTTTCCGTGGCTGCTGTCGATCTTCCTCTTCATCCTGATCGGCAACGCTTTCGAGGTCACTCCGCTGATCAACTTCCCGATCACCTCCCGAATGGCGATTCCCCTGGGGCTCTCGCTGTTGACCTGGGTCATATTCATGTTCGTCGGATTCAAGAAGAACGGGTACCGCTTCATCACGGATCTCGCGTGGCCGAAGTCGGTGCCGCTCGCACTGCGCCCACTCGTCGGTCTCATCGAGATCGTTTCCGTGATCATCCTGCGCCCGATCACGCTGGCCGTTCGACTCTTCGCAAACATGGTCGCTGGACACCTCATGCTGACCCTGCTCCTCGTTTCCGGATGGGTCTTCATTTCGAGTGTCGGCGAGATCGGAGCCCGTGCGCTCATCGGCATCCCGTGGTTCGTATTCGGCCTCGGTATCTACATGTTTGAAATCGTGGTCATCGTTCTGCAGGCATACATCTTCACGTTGTTGTCCGCGGTTTACGTCCAGTCGTCTGTCAGCCCTGAGCACTGAGTAGGAGGAAGAGGAAACAATGGAAGAGATCAAAGGTGCGATTGCCCTCGTTGGCTACGGCCTCGCGGCGATCGGCCCCGGGATAGGCATCGGCCTCGTGGTCGCCAGCGCAATCAGCGCTATGGCCCGTCAGCCCGAAGCTGCCGGCATGGTGAGAACCACGATGTTCTTGGGGATAGCGTTCACCGAGGCGCTTGCGCTTATCGGCTTCGTGCTGTTCTTCATTGCTTAGGAGGAACTGAGCATGTTGTCGTTGATGACCCAGGCATTCCTCCTTCTCGAAGAGGCGACGCCCGCTGCCGAGGAAGAGACCAGCGGCGTTGCGCTGCTGCTCCCCGACAAGAATGAGGCGATCGCGGGAATCATCGCGTTCGCCATTGTCTTCTTCTTCATCTGGAAGTGGGCCGTTCCGGCGTTGAACAAAGCGCTTGAGGCTCGTCAGCAAGCGATTCGCTCCGAACTCGAGGCCGCAGAGGCGTCCAAGGTGGAGGCCGAGAGCCTGTTGCGTGACTATGACGATCAGCTTTCGGGGGCGAAGGCTGAAGCTACTCAGATTGTGGACGATGCCAGAACCGCGGGTGAGCAGGTCAAGGCCGACGTCGTGGCGAGGGCCGAGACCGAGGCCGATCAGATCAAGGAGCGGGCACAGGGAGAGATCGCAGGCGAACGCGAGCGGGTTGCCGGGGAACTCCGGCGCCAGGTCGCGGATCTCTCGATTGACGTTGCCGAGAAGGTCGTCGGATCCAGTCTCGATGCCGAAAGCCAGCGCGAACTCGTCGACCGCTACATCGATGATCTCGGAGGAGTGCACTAGGTGATGGAGTCCACTGCACACTCCGACCGCCTCAGCGGATACGCGTCGGCGCTGATGGACGTCGCCCGCGCCGAGGGTGATGTTGACGCGTTTGTGGACGAGTTCTATGCCGCAGCGAAGACGATCTACGGTAACTCGGATCTACGTGACACCTTGACCGACATGCGGATCCCCGTCGCCCGGAAGCAGGGGATCGTTGGGGACCTGCTCGGACCCCGCGTCGACGGCGTGGTAGTCGCCTCGATCAACTTCGTAATCGCGGTTGGTGAGGCGAAGTCGCTCGAGGACATTGCTTCACGTGTCGCCAGACTCGCTGCAGAGCAAGAAGGCACCGTCGTCGCAGAGGTCCAGAGTGCGGTTGCGCTCGACGCCGGCCAGGTTGCGCGCCTCGAAGCGGCACTCTCGGAGGCGACGGGCAAGCGAGTGCAGGCCAAGGTCGTGACCGACCCGTCCCTCCTGGGGGGTCTGGTCGCCAAGATCGGAGACACGATATTTGACGGCTCGGTGAAGAGCCGTTTCGCAGACGTACGAGAGCAGTGGGGTTAGGTAGATGGCTGAACTGACACTGGATCCGGCGGAGATCACCGCCGCACTCCACAAGAACCTGGACGACTGGTCACCGTCCGTCGAGGCGGAGACCATTGGCTACGTCACCTCGATCGGTGATGGTGTTGCTCGCGTCTCCGGTCTTCCGGGTGCCATGGCCTCCGAGCTTCTCGAATTCCCCGGTGGCCTCATCGGCGTCGCTCTGAACCTCGACGAGACCTCCATTGGTGCGGTGCTTCTCGGCGATTCCTCCCACGTGGAGGAGGGCGACGAGGTGCGATCTACGGGTCGAGTGCTCTCCGTGCCGGTGGGTGATGCGATGCTCGGGCGTGTTGTCGACCCGCTCGGAAACCCGATCGACGGCAAGGGACCGATCGATAGCACTGAGACTCGTCTCCTGGAGACGCAGGCGCCTTCGGTCGTCGAGCGCCAGCCCGTGAGCCAGCCGCTTCAGACCGGGATCAAGGCCATTGACGCCATGACGCCGATCGGCCGCGGCCAACGCCAGTTGATCATCGGAGACCGTCAGACCGGCAAGACCGCCATCGTGGTCGACACGATTCTGAACCAGAAGGGTCTCGGCGTGAAGTGCATCTACGTCGCGATCGGTCAGAAGAACTCGACGGTCGCCGAGGTCGTCGACACCCTCGAGAAGGGCGGAGCGATGGACTACACCGTGGTGGTGAACGCGTCCGCGTCCGATGCCGCCGCCCTCCAGATGTATGCCCCGTACGCCGGATCGGCGATCGGCCAGCACTGGATGTACAACGGTGAACATGCACTCGTCATCTTCGATGACCTCTCGAAGCAGGCCGTCGCCTACCGCGAGCTCTCGCTTCTTCTGCGCCGCCCGCCCGGGCGTGAGGCGTATCCGGGCGATGTGTTCTACCTGCACAGCCGTCTGCTCGAGCGCGCAGCCAGACTCTCCGATGAGCTCGGGGGAGGGTCGCTCACCGCGCTCCCGATCGTTGAGACGAAAGCAAACGACATCTCGGCGTACATCCCGACCAACGTGATTTCGATCACAGACGGACAGATCTTCCTCGAAACCGACCTGTTCTTCTCTGGGATTCGACCGGCAATCAACGCCGGCGTCTCGGTGTCGCGTGTCGGTGGCGCGGCGCAGGTGAAGGCGATGAAGAAGATCGCGGGACCGCTGCGCCTCAACCTCGCCCAGTTCCGTGAGCTCGAGGCATTCGCCGAATTCGGGTCTGAGCTCGACGCGACGTCGCTCGCCCAGCTGGACCGTGGCCGCCGGGTGGTCGAAATCCTCAAGCAAGGACAGTACGACCCGCTGCCGGTTGCGGAGCAGGTGGTCGGCATCTTCGCCGTGACCGAAGGATTCCTGGACAAGGTCGACGTTGCCGAGGTCCACACGTTCGAATCGGGCCTCCGTGAATACATGCGGACCCGCTACTCCCACCTGCTCGACGGGATCGCCGAGACCGGCGAGATGGATGAAGACGCCATGCGCGAGGCAATCGAAGGGTTCGCATCGTCGTGGGCGAGTCCAGGGCACACCGTCTACCAGGAGGCCGCTGCGGTTCGCTCCGAGCATGCCGACGCGAAGGCAATGCGCGAAGGTGAGCACAGTCGACCGGTTGGGGAGGCGTAGCCCCCGATGGCTTCGGCTGAGCTCCGCCTGATCCGCCGTAGGATCCGCAGTGTCGAGTCGACGATGAAGATCACGCGCGCGATGGAGCTGATCTCCACCGCACGGATCGGCAAGGC
>CBFDAN010000173.1:0-4592 GCA_965602815.1 uncultured bacterium | reverse complement strand
GCCTCGACGAGGCCGATCTCGACCGATTCAGACGGGAGATCGGCGAGCCCGGCCTGTCGAGCTACCCGCACCCCCGTCTCATGCCCGACTTCTGGGAGTACCCAACGGTCTCGATGGGCCTCGGCCCGATCAACTCGATCTACCACGCCCAGTTCCTGAAGTACCTCGAGAATCGCGGCCTCGACGACACCTCCGGCTCCCGCGTGTGGTCGTTCCTCGGCGACGGCGAGACCGACGAGCCCGAAACGCTCGGTTCGATCTCCCTCGCGGGCCGGGAGAAGCTCGACAACCTGACGTGGGTCATCAACTGCAACCTGCAGCGCCTCGACGGTCCCGTGCGCGGCAACGGGAAGATCATCCAGGAACTCGAAGCGATGTTCCGGGGCGCCGGTTGGAACGTGATCAAGGTCATCTGGGGTTCCGGATGGGACCGACTCCTCGCGCTCGACACGGAAGGTGTACTCGTCGACAAGATGAACTCCACCGTCGACGGGGAGTACCAGCGCTACAAAGCCGAGTCGGGCGCCTACGTGCGCGAGCACTTCTTCGGGCCCGATCCGCGGCTCACCGAGCTCGTCCGTGACATGACCGACGACGACGTCTGGAGGCTGAGGCGCGGCGGTCTCGACTACCGCAAGATCTACTCGGCGTACAAGACGGCGACCGAGTTGAAGGGCGCGCCGACCGTGATCCTCGCCAAGACGATCAAGGGCTGGACGCTGGGACCGCAGGTTCAGGGCAGGAACGCGACCCACTCTGTCAAGAACCTCACGAGCGATCAGCTGTTCGGTCTTCGAGACCTGCTGTCGCTGAACGACGAGATCCCTGATGAGGCACTCGAACTCGACCGCCCGCCCTACTACCGGCCCCCAGCCGACTCGCCCGAGTACCGCTACTTGATCGAGCGGCGAGCTGCGCTCAACGGTCCGGTCCCGAGCCGCACCCTCGAGATCCGCACGCCGATGGAGATGCCGGACCACAAGGCCTTTGCCGAGTTCGACGCCGGATCCGGCGACGCCGAGGCATCCACAACAGGCGTATTCACCAGGCTGCTGCGGAGTCTCGCTCGCGACGAGAAGTTCGGACGCCGTGTTGTGCCGATCATCCCGGATGAAGGACGCACGTTCGGGATGGACGCTCTGTTCAAGGAGCTGCAGATCTACGCGTCGCAGGGTCAGCTCTACGAACCGGTCGACCACAGCCTGATCCTCTCCTACAAGGAGTCGCAGTCCGGGCAGATTCTCGAGCAGGGCATCACCGAGGCCGGGTCGACCGCAAGCTGGATTGCGGCGGGAACCTCGTATGCCACCCGGGGCGTGCCAATGGTCCCGTTCTACACGTACTACTCCATGTTCGGGTTCCAGAGGGTCGGCGACCTGCTCTGGGCCGCGTCGGACTCGCGGGCACGCGGGTTCCTGCTCGGCGCAACATCGGGACGGACGACGCTTCTCGGCGAAGGACTCCAGCATCAGGACGGCCACAGCCACGTGCTCGCCTCGGTCATCCCGGCCTGTGAGGCGTACGACCCGGCGTTCGCATACGAGATAGCGGGGATCATCGAACACGGTTTGAAGAGGATGTACGTCGACAACGAAGACGTCTACTACTACCTCACGCTCTACAACGAGGCCTACGCGCAACCCCCGAAGCCGGAAGGATCGGACCAGGGGATTATCGCCGGTCTCTACAAGTGGGCGCCGGCACCGACCGGCACCAAATACCGGGCAACCATCATGTTCTCCGGCCCGTCGCACTCGGCCGCACGCGAAGCACAAACGATCCTTGCCGAGGAATACGGCGTGGGTGCCGAGTTGTGGAGCGCAACGTCGTACAAGAAGCTGCGTGAGGAAGCCATGTCGGTCGATCGGTGGAACAGCCTGCATCCCGGCGAGGGCCCCAAGGTTCCGTTCGTGACACGGCAACTCGAGGGCACACTCGGTCCGGTGATCGCCGTCACCGACTACATGCGCACGGTCCCGGACCAGATCTCCCGCTGGGTTCCCCGCTCGTACACGTCACTGGGAACCGACGGATACGGGCGCAGCGACACGCGAGAGGCCCTCCGTGAGTTCTTCGAGACCGACGCCAGCCACGTTGTTGTCGCAACGCTGTCTGCGCTGGCGCGCGACCAGCGGATCGATCCCGGGGTTGCGCGCGAGGCGATCGAACGTTTCGGCATCGACCCGGACGTTGGAGATCCCTGGACCCGCTGATCCAACACCTCTCGGAGCACCCAGTCCCGGCATGTAGATCGGGACCGTGTGAGTGAGCGCTCACTCATGTATACTTCGCCGGTGGCACCGAGACATGAACGCGCCGAGCCGCTGCCGCCCGACGACCGTCGTCGGGCAATCGTCGAAGCCGTCATCCCCCTTCTCCTGGAGAAGGGGCCGACCGTCACTACGCGCGAGATGGCCGAGGCCGCCGGGATCGCCGAGGGGACCATCTTCGGAGTCTTCCCCGACAAACCGTCCGTAGTCCACGAGGCCGTCAAGGTCAGCATGGACCCGGCGCCGATACAACGGGCCGTCGACGAGATCCCGGCAAGCGCCCCCCTCAACACTCAGCTCGAGGCAGCCGCCCGCATCCTTCTCGAGCGAAACGAACGCGTTGCGACTCTGATCGGGATGTTGCGTTCGGTCGGCAACCCGGCCGACGGTCCGCCGTCCGGGGCCCGTCAGTTCGTCATGGACTCGAATACCGCCGTCCTCGACGCGCTCACCGCCCTGTTCGATCGGCACCGCGATGCCCTTCGAGTCGACCCATACCGCGCCGCGATCGCGTTCCGCAGTGCCGTCTTCGCGAACGCTCATCCCTTGGTGCCGCCGGACGAGAGGCCATCAGCGCAGGAGATCGTCGACGTGATCGTGCACGGAATCGCACGGCCGGGCAGGGACACCACCAACTGATGCTGCTCCAAATCCTCCGCCGCTACCTCAAGCCGTACACCCGCGAAATCGCGATCGTGATCGTGCTCCAGACCATCGGCACGATCGCCGCCCTCTACCTGCCCAGCCTCAACGCCGACCTCATCGACAACGGCGTCGTGCGCGGAGACACCGACTACATCCTTCGGATCGGATCGTGGATGCTGTTCGTCTCTCTGATACAGGCAATCAGCACAATCACCGCCGTGTACTTCGGAGCACGGACGGCGATGGCCTTCGGCAGAGACGTGCGGTCCGCGTTCTTCCATCGCGTGATCGAGTTCTCGAGCCGTGAGATGGCCCGATTCGGAGCCCCGTCGCTCCTCACCCGGAACACGAACGACGTTCAGCAGATCCAGATGCTTGTGCTCACGACGTTCACGATGCTGATCGCGGCACCGATCATGATGGTCGGCGGCATCTTCATGGCGCTGCGCGAGGACATCGGACTTGCGTGGCTGATCGCCGTCACCGTTGTGGTGCTCGTGGTGATCATCGCGTTCCTCTTGTCGCACATGGTGCCCGAGTTCCGCGTCATGCAGCGGCGCCTCGACACTGTCAACAAGGTCCTGAGAGAGCAGATCACCGGCATCCGCGTGGTCCGCGCATTCGTTCGCGAACCGATCGAGACCGAACGATTCGCCGAGGCCAACACCGACCTCACCAACGTCTCGATCACGGTCGGCCGCTGGATGGCCGCCATCTTCCCGGCCGTGATGCTGGTGATGAACTTCTCAAGCGTCGCCGTGTTGTGGTTCGGCGGCCTCCGTGTCGACGCAGGAGCAATGCAGATCGGATCGCTGACGGCGTTCCTGTCGTATCTCGTTCAGATCCTCATGGCCGTGATGATGTCGACCTTCATGCTCATGCTCCTCCCCCGCGCGTCGGTCTCTGCGGACCGCATCGGCGAGGTGCTCGAGACCAAGCCGTCCGTCGTACCGCCCACCGACGGAGTCACCGAACTCGTCCGCCACAGCACTCTCGAATTCGAGGATGTCGGATTCCGCTATCCCGGCGCCAGCCATCCCGTCTTGAGCGGCATCACGTTCACGGCGCGACCGGGGCAAACGACGGCCATCATTGGGTCGACCGGTGCGGGCAAGACAACCCTCGTCAACCTGATCCCTCGCCTCTTCGACGCCACGGAGGGCCAGGTCCTCGTCGACGACGTCGACGTGAGGCGCATCGACCCAGACACACTCTGGGACAGGATCGGCCTGGTTCCGCAGAGGATCTATCTGTTCTCTGGAACCGTCGCCTCAAACCTTCGCTACGGCAAGCCGGACGCCACCGAAGACGAGATGTGGGAAGCCCTTGAGATCGCACAGGCTCGAGACTTCGTCGAGGCGATGCCGGAAGGCCTCGAGGCACCGATCTCACAAGGCGGCACCAACGTCTCCGGTGGCCAGCGCCAGCGCCTTGCTATCGCTCGGGCACTCATCCGCCGGCCGGAGGTCTACCTGTTCGATGACTCGTTCTCGGCCCTCGACGTGGCCACCGATGCCCGCCTCAGGCACGCCCTTGCCGACGTGACCGCGGACGCGACGGTGATCATCGTGGCGCAACGCGTGGCGACGATCATCGAAGCCGACCAGATCGTGGTTCTCGAGGCCGGTGGAATCGTGGGGCTCGGCACCCACGACGAACTGCTCCTGACCTGCGCGG
>CBFDAN010000172.1:0-4598 GCA_965602815.1 uncultured bacterium | reverse complement strand
GGATCGGTGATGCCCAGTCGCTCCCCTTCGCAGCTTCTGAGTTCGACGCGACGGCCAGTGCCATTGCCCTCAACTTCGTGCCCGACCCCGGGCTTGTCGTGCGAGAGATGCAGCGGGTCACCGCGTGCGGTGGGGTAGTGGGGGCGTATGTTTGGGACTACGCCGATGGGATGCAGATGATCCGCAGGTTTCGGGATGCCGCTGTGGCGCGCAAGCCGAACGACGCCAACCTCGACGAAGCCGCCCGATTCCCGCTCCGCAATCCTGAGTCGCTTTCTCGACTCTTCGAGGATTCCGGTCTTGGCGACGTCGCGCTGTCGGCACTCGAGATCCCGACGGTGTTCGGTAGCCTCGACGAATCCTGGAAGCCGATGCTCCTCGCTCAAGGCCCGATCCCGACATACGTTGGATCACTCACCGAGGTGGATCGATACCGGCTCGCTGCACAACTCGAGCATGACCTGCAGACCGCTCCCGACGGCCCTATCACCCTGATTGCCCGTGCCTGGGCCATCCGAGGCGTCGCCTGACCACACCCATCCGGTCATACTTCGATGGACGCCTCGGCTGCCAAGGGTCGCATCTGTCAGTCACGCAACAGCCAGGCCTGGGCCTCCTTCTCGTGGTCGACGTAGTCGTCGCCGCTCACGTCGACGACTACGCGATCGATAGTGCCGCCCGAGAACTCGAACGGCGGTTCGTAGGCGGGAGAGACCGCCGACAAGCTGTCGCGGCCAACGCAGAGACCGTCGCCGGTGAGCGCGAAGTTACCCGGTTGCGTGATGATCTCCGCCGAACCGACAGGTTCCCTGTCGATAAACAAGGTCAGGGTTCCGATCGCGGATGCCGTGTCCGGGTCATCGCCTGTCTTGTCAAACTCGGCGACGAAGAGATGCCGCCCGGCCTCGATGTCCCGCGTGGACGTCACCGTCTGGATCTTCTCGCCGAGCCAGTTGTACACGTAGTGCAGCTTGCCATTCTTGAGAAAGAGCGCGTGGCCGCCAGGGAACCCGCCGTGCGCAAACAGGACACCCTGCGCCTCGACAGAGTCGAGCTCAGCCCCTGCGGCGATGGTGTACGAGCGGCGCCTGATATTCACCGCCACCGACTCCGGGATATCGGCGGTGTCGGGGTAGTAGACATACCGGTTGCGAGGTGGCGACGGCTGGGGCCGGTCGGACGTCAGGATCTCCATTGCCGAACGGTCGTCGAGCGGGAGGCCGCTGTAGACACCGGCGTTGTAGAACCAGAGCCCCTTCAGCTGCTCAAGCAGCTCCGGATTCTCGGCCGCGATGTTGTGCGACTGGGTGCGGTCCTCAGCGAGGTGGTACAGCTCCCACTCGTCCTGGTCGAAACCACTCCAACCGGAAAGCGGTGGGTGAAGCGTGTTCGCCAGCCAACCTTGGTGGTAGATCGCACGTTGGCCGAGCATCGAATAGAACTGGGTCTCACGCTCGGGCGCGGAGGGATCCGTGATCGACGCTGCGAAGCTCTCACCCTCGATCTCGCTCTGGGTGTAGCCCTTGATCACCGGAGGCGGGGTCACGCCCAGCAGGTCGTAGAGCGTCGGTACAACATCAACAGCGTGGAGGTATTGGTCTCGAACCTCACCCCTGGCCGCAATGCCCTTCGGCCACGCGACGATGCACGCGTCGGCGGTTCCGCCTTCGTATCCGGCGAACCGTTTCCAGTAGGGGAACGGCGTGTCGAACGCCCATGCCCAACCGGTGTTGTAGTGGTTGTAGGACTCCGTGCCGCCGAGTTCGTCGAGATGTTTGAGGTTCTCCTCGACCGTGTCCGGAACGTTGTTGAAGAACTTGTTCTCGTTGAACGACCCGTTCGGCCCGCCCTCGGCGCTCGAGCCGTTGTCCGAGACGACCACGATAATCGTGTTGTCGAGCTGCTCAGATTCCTCAAGGTAATCGATGAAGTTCCCGATCTCGTGGTCGGTGTAACTGATGAATCCGGCAAAGACCTCAGCCATCCGGATGAACAGCTTCTTCTCATCGTCATCGAGTGAATCCCACGGCCGAACGAAGTCGAGCTGAGGCCACGGCTGGCCTTCAGGACCGGTGATACCGGTCGGCTCGCCATGCGGGTTGATAGGTGCCAGCTCCGTGTCTTCGGGAAGGATGCCCATCTCCTTCTGGCGGGCGAGGATGTCGCTCCGGATCGCCTCGTAGCCCTGGTCGAACTTGCCCTTGTACTTGTCTGCCCACTCCTGGAACACGTGGTGCGGGGCGTGGCCTGCGCCGGGGCAGTAGTACATGAACCATGGCTTTTCGGGAGCGATGGCCTTGGCGTCGCGGACGAACCGGATCGCCTTCTCAGACAGATCGGCGGACAGGTGATAGCCCTCCTCCGGCGTCGTCGGCGGATCCATCGTGTGGTTGTCGTAGACGAGATCGGGGTACCACTGGTTGGTCTCGCCGCCGAGGAAACCGTAGAACCGTTCGAATCCGCGACCGAGCGGCCACCGAGCGCGCCACGACGACATGTCGACTTCGTCGCCTGGCGTGAGGTGCCACTTGCCGACGGCGTAGGTGTTCCATCCCTGTTCGCCGAGCACTTCCGAGATGAACCCGTTCTCGAACGGGATGCGACCGGAGAAGCCCGGGAATCCGGCCGCGGCCTCGGTGATACACGCCATGTTGTTGCTGGTGGCGTTGCGGCCGGTGAGCATGCTCGACCGGGTGGGTGAGCAGAGCGCGGTGGTGTGGAAGTTCGAGTAGCGGAGTCCTGAATCGGCGATCCGCCGCATCGTCGGGGTCTCGATCGGCCCACCGAAGACGTCCATGGCTCCGTAGCCAACGTCATCCCACACGATCATCAGGACGTTCGGTGCTCCTTCGGGTGCTTTCGGCTGCAGGAATGGGTTCCAATCCTCTACCGAGTCCCGGATGTCGACGTTGACTACTCCGTTGAATTGCGCGGGCATGGGCATCCCTTCTCACCGGTTTGGGTACTCCCGGCGAGCCTACACGCGGTCGCGGGCACCGGGTCAGAGCGGGGTCTGGATTCTAAGCTGGTGATTCGCGCCGGATCTGGTGAAGCCCACGAATCGGCGTGCCGAGCTCTGAACGGCGCTACCTTGGTCCGTGACGAGATCGGATACCAACCGAGACGGAGCCAGATTCATGGATGGCGAACAGTCGAGTGCTGACCGAGAACGTGAGGAGCGTCGCGAGCAGGAGGAGCGGCGGGATGAGCGGCGAGACGCTCAGGGAGCCGCGCACGATGAGCGGCGCGAGGCTTCACATGACCGCCATGAAGAAGAGCGTCGGATCGAGAGCGAGCGCTACGAGGCCGAGCGCAAGGTCGAGAAGGACCGCGAGCGCGCCGATCGAAAGGCCGATCGCGACGAGCGGGATCGCCTGCGCACCGAGGAACGCGAACGTCGGTTCCGCGAGAGGAACGCCTGAGATCGATCCGTCGGCGCCGGAGCCCCACTTGCCTCAGGAGCCTGCCGCGCTGCTTCCGACCCGCATGTAGACCACCGGCTCGCGGGCTAGTTGATGCCACCGGTCGGACTCGAGGAGGAAGTATCCATCTCCGTATCCATCGCGTGACGGAGCCGCGGGCTGAGGGTGCGATCGTGGACCGCCTTGCCCTCGGCGAGCTTCGTCGGGTCTTCGTGCGACTGGTACCAGTTGGCGTAGGCCTGGGAACCGGGATACGCCGAAAGGCCGTGCAGCAGAACGCTGCTGCCGACAATCACTGCGGCGACCACGTTGATCGTCGGAGTACCCGGTAGGTCGGCGTCGGTGACGACGAGTGCCGCAAACACGATGGTTGCCAGACCGCGCGGTCCGAACCAGCCCATATACAAGATGGTGACACCACTGAGTTTCGTGCCGATCATCGCGAGCGCCACCGGCCCCATGCGGGCGATGGTGAGCGAGAGGACGGCCATCACAATGACCTGCCAAGTCAGATTCCCAAGAGACGGTTCCAGGATGAGCGCACCGAACGCGAGGAAGCTGACCTGCACGAGTGCAAGCCCGATCGTGGCTGCGAGCGCTTCATTGGCCTTGATCTGATCCCGGGTGGCTTCGCCGTAGGAAAGGCCTGCGATGAAGGCGGCGATGAAGCCGCTGCCTCCCCAGGAATCGGACAGGATGAACGCCGTTCCCGCGAGTGCGATGACTGCGATGCTGCTCCACGCGAACCCCATGTAGCCCGACTTCGATGCCCACACCATGACCCTGCCGCCGACTACTCCGACGAAGATCCCGACGAGCACCGCGACGCCGATAGCCGTCACGAACGTCTCAACCACTCCGGGACCCTGACCCGGACCGGCAAGCCCGATGAAGATCAGGACGAAGGGAAAGCTGACCCCGTCGTTGAGGCCGGCCTCTATGTCGAGGGCCTGCCGGATCCTCGCAGGGACTCGAGGGTTTGAGATCACTGCCTGCCCGAGTGCGGCATCGGTCGGCGCTGTGATCGCCCCGATGATCGCAGCTTCCCAGATGGACAGATCTGTGAACAGCACGGCGGCGAACACCGTGCCGAGGGCAATGGTGAGTGGCAGGCCGATACCCAGGAGACGACCGGGGAGCGCGGCATCCTTCTTCCATGATGAGAAGTGCAGCGCC
>CBFDAN010000171.1:0-4599 GCA_965602815.1 uncultured bacterium | reverse complement strand
CGAACCGGCTCGGGGGTGTTGTCGCGACATGGATCCCGCTGAAGAGCAACATCTCGCCTGGCTCGCCCGATCGTTCGGGCGTACGGACTATCTGCCGCTCACGGCGGCGGACCTCGCCGCACTCTCTGATGCCGGCACCTACGTCGAGAAGTATCCGGGAACTCATCTCTTCAAAGAAGGGGCCGATTCGGAGGCTGCGTACGTGATTCGAAGCGGCGACGTCGAGTTGTTCCGCAACCGGAAGAACGGTCGCCTCGTCGTGGGTCGAGTCGGGCCGGGCGCCGTCATCGGCGATATTGCGTTGCTGCGCGGCCAGCCTTACATATCGAGCGCCCGTGCGGTGACGCCTGTGGAAGCCTTCCGGCTCGACCGGTCGAAACTCCTGCCGGTTCTGTTCGAGCATCCAAGGATCGCCATTCGGTGGCTGGTGGCCGGCCTCAATCAACTGGAATCGACACAACGACGGGTGCTCAGGCTGATGCGGGGGACGGTGAAGGAGCAGGTCGCCGAGATGGTGCTCGACGAGGCAGACCGATACGGTGACTTGCATCTGTCTCAGGCAAGCCTTGCTGGGCTGCTCGGTGCCAGTCGGCAATCTGTCAACCAGGCGCTCTCCGAGCTTAGGGACGAGGGAGCGGTCGAGACCGGGTATCGAGTAATCGCCCGTGCCGATGAGGCCGCGCTGGCGGCCGCCGCCGGGCGTTGATCAGCGCATCCTCCACCAGGCAAGGCCGACGCCAAGAGCAGCCCCGACGGCCGTGAACGCGACGGCCTCCACAAGGGGGCCTGAGAAACCCTCGAAGGGGGGGCCTTGCATCGCTCCGAGGAAGGAAACAACGAACGTCGCCGTCAGCGCGAGGGCCATGCCTCCCAGCGCAATGCGGAGCACCGTTGTCCAATCCGCTCGGCTGTCGCCATCGAGCGTGAGCAGCACCGGTGGAGCGGCCGCAATGAGGAACGGAGCGAGGTGGAACGTTGAGGTCGGCCGGATCAGGGCCACGACGACCCAGAGGACGGCGAGGGCCACGCTCCAGCCGAGGGCACGACGAATATCAGGGCGGACAAGTACCTGTGGATTCATGCCGGACACAACGCTCGATCAGGTTGGGCCCACCGCCGAATCGTCGGGATCCCGACCATTGGTGGAGCAGGGCGACGAGTTGTGATCGTGTGGATGCCAAAACCGATCGGCGATCAGGTCCGGATCGTGGCTCCAAGACGTTCGGCGATCAGCTGCATCGCGTCGTCAAAGCGGCCTACCCATAGCTTGCCGTGGGCCGGTGCGCGAGCCGGTTCGAGCAGATGCACGAGATGGTGCCCCAGTTCGTGAGCGAGCGTCCGGACGGACGTTGTGGCACCGAGCCGGATCTGACCGTCTCCGGGGTAGGTTCGCCGGTAGTGCTGCTCCCAGGCGAGCACCCGTGACTCACCGTATTGATCGATCGCCAGCCACCGGGGCGCCCAACACTGCCCGGTGTCGAGGCGCCGGCGCCGGTTGAAGGCCAAGTCGGGTTCCACCACTCCAAACCGCTCGGTGACGACCCGCACCAACTCCCGGGCTTCATCGGACTCGACGGTGTAGCGATCGCCGAGTCCGGTGATGAGGGTGTAGTTGCGGCTGAACGTACGGACTCGGTGTTCGTGCCGTGGGATCCGATTGGTCGATTCGGTGGGTTTGGGTTGCACGGTGGCCTTCGGTCGGGTTCATTCTGTGGGCTCACGACGCCGAATAGGACGTCTACAACTCTGGGTACGCGGATTAGTCGAGGAGGGTCGGGTCCGGGGCCGGAAGTACCTCCTTCTCGGTCTCACCGAGGTCCAATTCGTGGATTCGCGTGCCTCGCGTCTGGACCTTGCCGGCCGATGTCTCGATCTGGTCGATGTCGCGACCCGCCTGGTCGAAGTGCTTCCGCAGGCTCGAGACCCGGTCCGAGAGCCTGGCGACGTCGGTGAGCATGGTGCCGACCTCGGTCTGGATGACCCCCGCCTGTTTGCGCATCTCGACGTCTCGGAGAACCGCTCGGACGGTGGTCAGTGTGGCCATCATCGTCGTCGGCGAGACGATGTAGACCCTCGCCTTGTAACTCGCATCGATGATGGCGGGGTGGTGAGCGTGCAGCTCCGCGTAGACGGCCTCGGACGGCAGGAACATCAGGGCGGAGTCCGCCGTCTCGCCGGGGATGATGTAGCGCTCCGAGATGTCGCGCACGTGCTTCTTCACGTCTTCTCCGAGCTGTTTTGCATAAGCGGCCCGTGCTGCGTCGTCTTCGGCGTTCAACATGTTGCGGTATGCGGTGAGCGGGAACTTGGCATCCACGACCACCGAGCCGGGTGGATTCGGGAGCCTGATGAGGCAGTCGGCCCTCCGCCCGTTCGCAAGAACGCTCTGGAAGTCGTAGGCCGTCGCCGGGAGTGCGTCTTCGACGATCGCCTCGAGCTGGACCTCGCCGAACGCGCCGCGGGCTTGTTTGTCATCGAGGATGTGTTGCAGGCCAACAACCTCGGTCGAGAGCTTCGTGATGTTCTGCTGGGCTTGGTCGATCACCGAGAGCCGCTCTGTCAGCTTGGTGACGGACTCGGAGGTCTCCTTCGATGACTTCTGGAGGCTCTGGCCCATTCGATCCTGGACCTGTTCGAGACGATCGTTCATCGCCCTTGTCAGCCGCTCCGAAGACTCCTGAAACGCCTTCGTCGTTGCGGCCGTAGTGGCGCTCTGCTGATCGGTGAGCATCTTCAGTTGGCCCGATAGGTTCTCCTGCGCTCGCCCCTGAGCTGAGATCAGTTGCTCGATGCTCTGGTCGATCTCCTTCGTCGCGGCATCCTCACGGCGGAGCACCACCCACACGATGACGCCGGCGACCACAACGAGCCCCACAGCCAGAACAACCAGTGCGATTTCCACGTGCGAGGCCTCTCTTCCGTTGCTCGATCTCGAGACCTCAGCGTAGGGAGTCCCTGTGACAGACTTGACGCATTCGGTAGATGTCAAGGGGAATGAGACACGGGTTGTTCAGATGGTGTCGGTTTCCTGCTCGGGTGGGTTGATCCAGGTGGCTTGGGGAACTTCGGGTGCTTGGGGTGGTTTCCGGAAGCGGTCGGGTCGGGCGGCGTAGGCGGCGTCGAGGACGCCTTGGCGTTTCTGACGGACGATGTCGTCGAGACCGTAGTGGACGTTGGCTGGGGTGTTCAGGGCGATGCCGGAGTGACGGTGTTCGTTGTTGTAGTGGTCGAAGAACGTTTCGCAGAAGGATCGGGCTGCTGCGATGTTCGCGAATCGTTTCGGGAAGGTGGGCGAGTATTTGAGGGTCTTGAACTGGGATTCGGAGTAAGGGTTGTCGTTGGATTGGTGGGGCCGGGAGTGGCTTTGGAGCACGCCGAGGTCGGCGAGGAGTTGGCTGACGGTGCGTGACGTCATCGAGCTGCCCCTGTCTGCATGCAGGGTGAGTTGGCCCTTGTCGACGCCGTGGGCGTAGATGGTGTCGGCGATGAGCTGTTCGGCGAGCTTGGCTGATTCTCTGGGAGCTATGAGCCATCCGACGACGTAGCGGGAGTAGATGTCGAGGATCGTGTAGAGCTGATACCAGGTCCATTTGTAGGGTCCGGCGAGTTTGGTGATGTCCCAGCTCCAGACCTCGTTGGGGGCTGTGGCGACGAGTTCGGGTTTGACGAGTGCGGGGCGGCGTGCCTGGGCTCGTCGTTCTCTGACCTGGTGGCGTTGTCGCAGGAGGCGATACATGGTTGCTACGGACGCCAGGTAGGTGCCTTCGTCGAGCAGGGTGGCCCATATCTGGGCGGGGGCTTTGTCGCAGAACCGTTCCTCGTTCAACGTCGCGATTACCGTGTCGGCTTCGATCGGTGTCAGGGCTCGGGGTGAGCGTCGCGGTTTCGGGGGTCCGTGGCGGGGGCCTTGTCGGGCCCGGTAGTGGCTGGCTCGGGAACGGCCGAGGGCTTCACAGGCCCGTTTGCGTCCAACGATGGGGGCGAGTTCATCGACGCCGGCGTCCAAGATGGCGGTCACGACTCGTCGGTGTCCGCGCTCTTCGAGATCTCTTCCAAGAGCGCATGCACTTTTCCCTGGACTTGGATCACCGCCTCGGCTTGAGCGAGTTTCGTCTTCAGCCGTTCGTTCTCGACGCGTAGCTTCGCGACCTCCGAGCGGGACGGGCCGCCCCGGCCGCCGTCGGAGCGGCCGACAGCGGCCTTCAGCAGCCCTTGGCGATGTTGGCGACGCCAGTCGGTGATGAGACTCGAGTAGAGGCCCTCTCTGCGCAGAATGGCGCCCTTCTCACCCGTCTCAGATGCCCGGTCGTACTCGGCGAGGATCGACAGTTTGTATTCGGCACTGAACGAACGACGTACCGGGTTCTTCAACGGCGGCCGGCCCGTCCCATCGGTCGCGACACCGTCGTCGACATGCCAATCGTCAGCGTCGTAGATCGCTCTCTTCTCTCCCACGATGAACCGTCCTTCCACGCCCTCAATACTCAGAACATGAAACCAGAACCTGTCTCACCCATCATGGACACAGAGGGTCGCGGCGCGCGCGGCGGATTACGTCGGAGTCGAGATGCCTACTATCGACCCATGGAACTCACGCGA
>CBFDAN010000170.1:0-4615 GCA_965602815.1 uncultured bacterium | reverse complement strand
GTATTGGCATGTCCCACGTACTCGAGTTGGCGACCGCCGCTGAGGGTGAGCGTGCCGTCGGCTGGAAGGTCGTAGTAGACGGCGAAGTTGCGCTCGACCAGTGAGGCCGGCTGTCCTCGATCACTCTCGTTGAGGGAGCGACCTTCCGACGCATGGATCGAGTTGATGTTCGGCCCACCATCGGCGAGCGGGACCCCGATGATCTCGCCGCGAACGACGATGTCACCGTCTGCGGTAGCCGTGGCAACCTGGTTCGGAACGCGCAGCCGCTCTTCGGCATCGGCCACGATGTCGTTGCCGCCGGCACGTGCGACAACTGCCAACATCGATCCTGCTTCGACGGCGGAGCCGTCGGCGAGCTCAACTCGCAGGTCATACATGTTCAGGAGGTCGTAGGCATTGTCTGCCGTGATCTTGCGCCACCGTGTGTTCGAGGACAGACCGGAGTAGGCGCCGACGCCGAGCGCAATGATGAGGGCGATGACGACCACCTGCACCCAGCGGGAACGCAGGTCACGCCAGGACCACCTCAGCCACATCGAGAGCGATTTCACGGTCGCCCCCTACCAGCGGAGGTCGGCGAGATCCGCGCGGCCTCCAACCGGAGGTCCGTCGGAAGCGATCCGACCGCTCGAGAGTTCGACGACCCGGTCGGCCACACGTGATATCTCACGGTTGTGCGTGACCGCGAGCACCGCAGTGCCGGGGCCGGCCTGCTCTCGCAGCAACTCGAGGATCTGCACGCCGGTTGCAAAGTCCAGCTCGCCTGTCGGTTCGTCGGCGAGCAAGATCGGGTTGCCGGTGGCGAGGGCCCGCGCAATGGCTACACGCTGCTGCTCACCTCCGGAGAGCTCATGCGGGAAGTGCGCGGCTCGATCGCCGAGGCCGACGCGCTCGAGAACGTCATCCGCACTTGGCGCGTCCGGGCGTCCGGCGGCGTCGATGCCGAACTGCACGTTCTCACGTGCCGTCAGGCCGGGGAAGATGTTGAAACTCTGGAATACGAAGCTCACTGCGTGACGACGAAAGTCGTACAACTCCGAGCGTTTCGCGTCGGTGATGTCGACTCCGGCGACCGAGATCGAACCGCTGGTCGCCACATCGAGTGCACCGATCAGGTTGATCAGGGTCGTCTTCCCGCTCCCCGAGGGGCCGAGAACGACGACGAACTCGCCGTCGTGAACTTCCAGATTCACCGTTTCGAGCGCGGTAACGGTCGTGCCGCCAAGCTCGTATCGCCGCGATACACCGTCCAGGTGGATCAGCCGGTTGTTCCCCTCCATTGGTACTCCGTTCACTCGTTCGAGGTTCGCTGTTCGTTCCGCCAGCGTTCGATGAGGAGGTCAAACTCTCGATCGAACCAGGCGTAGAAATCCCTCATCTGCTCAAGGCGCTGCCGTGCGGGATCGACGTTCGCCAAGGTATGGATGCCTCGTTCGGAGAGTGCCACCATCTGGGTGAGAACCTCTGCGCTTCGATCGAGGAGTCGTTCGAGGGCGCCCATCGAGGCGGTGTAGTAGCTCCGCCGATCGCCGGGGACCCAAACACGATCGACGATCCCCGTCCGAGTCAAGGAGGCAACGGCGGCCGACACCGAGCCGGCGCTGGCCCCAATCTGCTCCTGGAGCTCTGTGGCCGACAGGTGTGGCCGATCGGTCACGAGCAGCGCAGCCCAGACTCTCCCCGCCATCGGCGACAGACCCATTGCCTCAAACATCAGGCTGACGTCCTCGGCGAATCGCCTTCGTTGTTCTTCAGGTGTCATAACTTTCAGTACATTCTGAAAATCCGTGTACGGCTAGAGGCTTTTGACCCATCCGTTCGTCATCAGCCTTCCGCGCGATTCCCCGTTGCGCCGCGCGTGTGGGAGGCTGAGCGCATGAGCATCTCCCTCGAATCCACCGTCCCGTTGCACGGCAGCATCGATATCCCACTCCTCGGATTCGGTGTCTACAAAGTCAAGGATGGCGATGCGGTCGAGGACGCCATCACCGCCGCGCTCTCCTTCGGCTATCGACATCTCGACACGGCCGCGCTATACCGGAACGAGAGAGGCGTCGGGAGAGCCATCGCGGCCTCCGGCATCAACCGGTCCGGCCTGTTCGTCACAACGAAGCTCTGGAACAGCGACCAGGGATACGAATCAACCCTCGCAGCGATTGATAGAAGTCTCGGAAAGCTTGGACTCGACTACGTCGATCTCTACCTCGTCCACTGGCCGAAGCCCGAGCACACCGAAGGCACGTGGCGGGCGATGGAGGAGATCCAACGGTCCGGGAAGGCCAGGGCGATCGGCGTTTCGAACTTCCTCACCAACCACCTTGACCAGCTCGCCGAGACCGCCACGGTGATGCCATCGATCAACCAGGTCGAGTTCCACCCCCATCTCCAAAGCCCAGAGCTCATCACCTACTGCGATGACCACAACATCGTTCTCGAAGCGTGGAGTCCGCTGAAACACGGCGAGATCATCGGCGATCCAAGCTTGCAGGCGATCGCAGACGCTCACGGAGTGACTATCCCCCAGGTGGTGCTGCGGTGGATGCTCCAGCGTGGCATCGTCGCAATCCCGAAGAGCGTGACCCCGTCGCGGATCGCGGAGAACGCCGCCCTCTACGGCTTCGAGCTCAGCCCGAACGAGATCGCCTTGATCAACACCATGGATCGCGACGACCGCGTCGGCCCCGACCCCGACAACTTCGACTTCTAGGGAGGCGACTGGCGACAGGCATGGCGCGGGTTTCCGAACACGCCGACGGGCCATACTGCAGTCAATGCACCTGATCAGCCTCGAAGCGATATCCAAGTCGTACCCGGAGACACCGGTGCTGCACGAGGTGTCCCTGGGAATCTCCAGGCGTCAGAGGATCGGCGTGATCGGGCGGAACGGGTCCGGCAAGTCGACACTGCTTCGCATCATCGGCGGCATCGAGGAGCCGGACGCCGGGAGGATCGTTCGTGCCGCCGGGCTGCAGGTCACCTACCTCGACCAAGACCCATCCTTCCCCGCGGGCAGCACGGTTGGAGATGTCATCGGCGAGGACCGCGACACGATCGCCATGGCCGACCGCCTCGGCCTCTCCAACTCGTCCGTCTTGGTTGCCGACCTGTCCGGAGGCCAGCGCAAGCGGCTCGCCCTTGCTTTGGCGCTCGCAGCCGAATGCGACCTCCTGATCCTCGACGAACCAACGAACCACCTCGACGTGGACACCATCGACTGGCTCGAGGACCACTTGCTGTCCCGCACATCAGTGCTGGTGCTCGTGACCCACGACCGATACCTGCTCGATCGGGTTGCCAATCGTGTGGTCGAAGTCCACCACGAGTCGCTCTCCTCGCACCACGGAACCTACGAGCAGTTTCTCGAGGCGCGGACCGCCCGTGAAGAACACGAAGCCGCCGTCGAACACCGCAGGCGTCAACGTCTTCGCACCGAGTTGGAGTGGCTGCGCCGCTCCCCAAAGGCGCGCACCTCGAAGTCACGTGCCCGCGTCAGCGCCGTTCACGACCTCATCGCCGCGAAGCGCCCGCCGGTCGACCCGGAGCTCTCCATCGATCTGCCCTCCCGGCGCATCGGCTCCAAGGTGGTGGACATGCACAACGCCGGCAAGAGCTTCGGCAGTCTCTGCGTGCTGCGTCACATCAGTCTGAAGCTCCAACCGAACGCCCGGATCGGCGTCGTCGGCGACAATGGGTCGGGGAAGACCACCCTGCTTCGCCTCATCGCGGGACGCCTCGAACCGGACGAGGGCACCGTGAAGATGGGCACGACGATTGTTCCCGGCTGGTACGGCCAAGACCCGCAGCCAATTCCGCCCGAAACCCGAGTGAACGCCGCAGTGCGGGAACGAGCGGAGACCACCCGCCTCGATTCCGGTATCCGGGTCTCTGCGGCCAAGCTCCTTGAGCGGTTCCAATTCGATGCCGATGCGCAACGCTCAACCGTCGGCGATCTCTCCGGTGGCGAACGGCGTCGCCTCGAACTGCTGATCACGTTGATGGAAGCCCCGAACCTCCTGTTGCTCGACGAACCAACAAACGATCTCGACCTCGACACCCTCGAAGTCCTCGAGGAGTACCTCGATGCGTGGCCCGGGGCGCTGGTTGTCGCCAGCCACGACCGCTACTTCCTCGACCGGGTCTGCGACGACATCTACTCCATCGAGCCCGGCGGTTCTGTGCGCCACCACCCGGGAGGCTGGCAGACGTATTGGGCCGATCGGCTCGCGCCCACGGTGGAAGCGCCAGCCCGGCCACGGACCCAGTCAAGACGACAGACGTCGGCCTCGCGCACGAAGCCGACGTGGAAGGACCGCCAGGAACTTGCTCGGCTCACGAGGCGAATCCCGAAACTCGAAGAACAGAGCGCGGCTCTGGCCAAACAACTCGATGCGGCCGCAAGCGACTACGCGGCAACCATCGACATCGCGCAGCAACTCGCCGCCATCCTCGAAGACCTCGACGCCACAGAAACAGCCTGGCTGGAACTCACTGAGAGAATCGACCAACTCGACAACAACTAGCCCGAGCACAGATCATCCCGCGCTCGTCAGACCCGCCCGGTCGACCGTCTCAAGTCTCGTGTCCTGCATCCAGTGTGCTGCCCTTCTGTTCG
>CBFDAN010000169.1:0-4669 GCA_965602815.1 uncultured bacterium | reverse complement strand
TGTCGGGCTACGCCTACATGCCGAACGCCGAGCTTCAACGAGACATCTTCCTGGACGAGTAGATCAACTCGGACGGCGGTGTGACGTCAACTGACAGTCTCATCCTGCTCTGCCGCCACCACCACTGGTGGTCTCCGGAACTGGTAAACCCTGTCCCGCCGTGAGACGAGCGGCCGCTCGTTCACCCCGTGACGAGTACGGCCGCGCCCTCCACGAGGCTTTCCTTGAGGCGGATCAGCGCCAGATTCGCATCACCGAGCGGATAGACGTCGGGAACCGTTCGGATTGGGATCTCGGCGGCCAGCTCGAGGAATTCCGCGGCATCTTGCCGGGTGAAGTTTGCGACGCTGCGAAGCTGGCGCTCGCCCCACAGCAGGTCGTAGCCGAAACCGGGGATCCGGTCGAGGTGGATGGCGTTGATCGCAACGGTGCCGCCGCGGGCCACCGCCTTGAGCGCCTCCACAACCACGTAACCGACGGGCGCAAAGGTCACCGCGGCATCGAGTGCCACCGGAGGACGATCGTGATATGAACCGGTCCACGCGGCACCCATCTCGATCGCTCGTTGCTGTTCGGCCGCCGAACGGGTGGCAACGAACACGTCACACCCCCAGTGCGTCGCAACCTGCATCGCAAGGAGCGCCGAAGCACCGAAACCGTAGAGGCCGAGCCGTCCTTCCGGCTGGATCCCCGAAATCTTCAGCGCGCGATACCCGATGATTCCCCCGCACAAGAGCGGTGCTGCTTCGACATCCGAGAACATCGGGGGAACACGGATCGCGAAGTCGGATCTGATCGCCACTTGCTCGGCATAGCCGCCGTTCGCACTCCAACCGGCGAACACCGCATCGGCGCAGAGGTTCTCGCGTCCGCTTCGGCAGTACTCACAATGCCCACATGCGCCGGCCAGCCATGCGACCCCTGCCCGCTCGCCTTCTGCCCAGTCGACGACACGTTCGCCGACGCGGGCCACGCGTCCGACCACCTGGTGCCCCGGTACGACCGGGAGAAGACGTGCCGCCAGGTCTCCTTCGACGAGCTGCAGGTCTGTGCGACAGACACCGCACGCTGCGACGTCGATCACGATCTCGCCCTCGGCGGGCTCGAGTTGGTCGACATCCGATACGTGAAGGGGCCGCGCCGTCGCGACACCGGGTGTCTCGAGGAGCTGTCTGCGCATCATTCCTCCTTTCCGCGACCATGGCACCGATTCCCCGTCGGCGCAAGAGCAAGCATGCTCGATTATCGATGACGCCCCGCTTGCGAATTCTCATCGCAGAGAAAATCAGTTAGCGTCGCGCCGAATGCGACTTGGAATCCCCCTCGAACGAGCACCTCACGAACATCGCGTGGCAGCCGTCCCCGCCTCCGTCAAGGTCTTCACCGGCTGGGGATGGGACGTGCAAGTGGAGACCGGCGCCGGAAGCGCCGCCGGATTCCCGAATACCGCCTACGAGGAGGCAGGCGCCTCCATCGTTCCCGACGCTGCGGCCGCCCATAACGTCGATCTCGTCCTCCGTGTCGAGCGGCCAACCTTCGACGAGATCATGCTGGTTCCCGAAGGTGCCGTGCTCGCCGGATTCCTCGATCCCTTCGTAGCGCTAGACGTCGTTCAGGCGCTGGCCGATCGGAACATCACCGCCCTCGCCGTCGAGGCCGTCCCGCGAACCACACTTGCCCAGGCAATGGACGCGCTCTCGTCGCAGGCCAATGTTGCCGGGTACGCAGCCGTGATGCTCGCCGCCGCTGAATCACCGAAGTTCCCGTCAATGCTCGTCACGGCCGCAGGAACCATTCCGCCGGCCCGCTCGCTGGTACTCGGCGTCGGCGTTGCCGGCCTACAGGCCATCGCCACGTTCCGCCGACTCGGGGCGATCGTTCACGCGTACGACATCCGCCCGGAGACGAAAGAACAGGTCGAAAGCCTCGGGGCCAAGTTCGTCGAAGCGCCGACCCAGGAGATGGACGAAGGCGGCTACGCCAAAGAAGTTGACGCCGAGACGGCCGCACAGCAGCAAGAGGTGCTCGCCGAGTTCGTCGCAAAGGCGGATCTCGTTGTCACAACGGCACAGATTCCCGGGCGACCGGCGCCGAGACTGATCAACGCGGACGTCGTCGCAGCAATGCACCCGGGATCGGTGATCGTCGACATGGCGGCTTCGTCCGGCGGCAACGTGGAGGGGTCGCGCCCCGATGAGGTGATCGAGGTCAACGGCGTCAAGATCCTCGGCCCGATTGATCTGCCGAGCCGCGTCGCTACCGATGCGAGCCGCATGTACGCGCGGAATCTGCAGGAACTCGTGGGTCGCTGGCGCACCGACGACGGACTCACCGTCAATCTTGAAGATGACGTCGCCGGCCCGGCAACCATCACGTCCGGCGGGCAGATCATCAACCCCCGAACACGATCGGCCATGGGCCTGGAAGAGGAGACGACGTGAGTCCCGAGTTCATACAGGGAATCGTTGTGTTCGTCCTCGCGGCTTTCGTCGGCTTCGAGGTGATATCGAAGGTACCGCCCACGCTGCACACGCCGCTCATGTCCGGAGCGAACGCCATATCCGGCATCACCATCGTCGGAGCGATCATCGCAGCTGCATTTGCCGACGGCGCACTCGCCATCGTCCTCGGCATCCTCGCCATGGCTTTTGCGACGATCAATGTCGTTGGTGGTTTCCTCGTCACGGACCGCATGCTCGAGATGTTCAAGAAGAAGCCGGTGACGAAGAAATGATCACGCTTCTCTATCTCCTCGCCGGTGCGCTCTTCATCGTCGGCCTGCGCGGACTCGGGTCGCCACGCACGGCACGCCGCGGCAACCAGATCGCAGCGACCGGCATGCTCCTCGCCACGCTTGTCACGGTCTACTG
Source organism: uncultured bacterium (assembly GCA_965602815.1). Classification (GTDB taxonomy): domain Bacteria; phylum Actinomycetota; class Acidimicrobiia; order Spongiisociales; family UBA5794; genus JAHEEL01. The sequence goes on along the minus strand of CBFDAN010000169.1, from coordinate 1,799 downwards.
GGTGTACGACCACTCGCCCAATGATGCCGGCCTGAGTGCCCTCTGGTGGGTGGTCATCGTCGGCCTCGCCATCGGCGGCTCGATCGGTGCATTGCTCGCCCTCAGGGTTCAAATGACGGCGATGCCGGAACTCGTCGCTGCATTCAACGGCTTCGGTGGCGGGGCGTCCGCACTCGTTGCCTTCGCCGCCATCGTGGCGACCGACACGGTTGTCGCGACCGACGCGGCATACGCCACCGAGACCGAGGTCACCGTCGCCCTCTCGATCGCCATCGGCGTTGTGACGTTCTCCGGCAGCTTCGTCGCGTACGGGAAACTGCAGGGCCTCATCACCGGACGACCGGTCGCGCTCCCCGGCGGGCCGTTCTTCAACCTGGTCCTCGTCATCCTGATGACTGCCGCCTCGGCCTGGGCGATCGTCGCCAATGAGCCTCTTGGCTACTGGATCCTGGCAGGGATCGCACTCGTGCTCGGGGTCACCGGCGTTATCCCGATCGGTGGGGCAGACATGCCGGTCGTGATTTCCCTGCTGAACTCGCTGTCCGGCGTTGCAGCCTCGATGGCCGGCTTCGTGATCGGGAATCAAGGATTGATCATCGCCGGTGCGCTCGTCGGAGCAGCTGGATTCATACTTACGGTGCAGATGTCGGAAGCGATGAACCGGTCGCTCGCCAATGTCCTGTTTGCCGGATTCGGCACCGAAGGCGCCGGTCCGATCGACGCGGGCGACAAGCCGGTCAACAGCGCAACGCCGGAAGACGTCGCAATCTCCCTCAACTATGCGCAGAACGTGCTCGTTGTACCCGGCTACGGGCTCGCAGTGGCCCAGGCGCAGCACGCGGTTCGCGACCTCGCAACGGCCCTCGAAGAGCGGGACATCAACGTCGAGTATGCGATTCACCCGGTTGCCGGACGTATGCCGGGCCACATGAACGTCCTCCTCGCAGAAGCCGACGTCCCATATGACGTGCTCCTCGACCTCGATCACTCGAACCCGAAGTTCCCCAACACCGATGTCGTCCTGGTCGTCGGCGCAAACGACGTGGTGAACCCGTCGGCTCGTGACGACGGCACCAGCCCGATCTACGGGATGCCGATCCTCGAGGTCGACCTCGCCGCGACGACCGTTGTCATCAAGCGGAGCCTCTCCCCCGGCTTCGCCGGCATCGACAACCCGCTGTTCTACATGCCGTCCACGATGATGCTCTTTTCTGACGCAAAGGGTGCGATCGAGAACGTGCACGAAGCGCTGCTCGACCTCTGACGTGGAATTCGACGAGGTCGTACGCCGCCGACGGATGGTCCGCAACTACCTCGATGTTCCCGTGGACGACGATGTGCTGGAACGCGTTCTCGACCGGGCGACCCGCGGACCCAGCGCCGGGTTCTCGCAGGGTGTCTCATTCGTGGCGATCACCGACCATGCAACGCGCCATGAGATCGCCAGGCTCGCAGGCGAGAACGAGTATATCGGAGAGGGGTTCGATCCCTGGATCTCGAGGGCCCCGGTCCACGTGATGATCTGCGTCCGCAAGGACGCGTATCTCGAGCGCTACCGCGAAACCGACAAAGACGGCGAGAACGGGCCGAAAGGGAGCGAAGACGGTTGGACCATCCCGTACTGGTGGGTTGACGGCGGTGCGGCAATGATGCTCCTCCTTCTCGCCGCCGTTGACGAAGGCCTCGCCGCCGGGTTCCTCGGCGCACACAACATCGATGCCATCGAGGAACTCCTTGGGATCCCAGACGATGTGTCACCCATCGGGATCGTGACGATCGGCCACCCTGCACCGGATCGT
>CBFDAN010000168.1:0-4671 GCA_965602815.1 uncultured bacterium | reverse complement strand
GATTCTCTTCGTCCTTCGTGTCCTCTTCCGTGGGCCTACGGATCAGCCAGGTCACCCCAGCGGCGGCCAGCGCCGCGACCAACGCAGCGATCAGCCAGATGCCGAAAGTCCCGCCGTCGGCAGCCACGATCTCAGCAGCGTCAGCACCGAACTCGCCGGTGATCCGCTCCGTCAACTTGAGCGCTGCCGCGAGTCCGCCGATACCCAGGATCGTGACTGCGAATGCCCCGACCGCGGCCCATGCCGGCTTGAACGTCCGGCGTGAGCGAAGCGGTTCGAGTCGATTCTCCTGGACTCTTGCCTGGGCAATGACGTCCTCCACGGAGATGCGCTCGACGCCGGCATCGAAGTACTCGCGCAGTTGGGGTTCAACCCGTGACATCTGCGCTCACCCCCAATGCGTTTCGTATCCGCCGAAGACCGCGGTCGGCGTGGGTCCGCACCGACCAACGGGAGATCCCCAGCAAGTCGGCGACTTCTCGTTCGCTGTAGTCCATCCCGTGAATCAGCACGACGGCCACCCGCTGATTCTTCGACAGGCCCCCCAGCGCGTCCGTGAGACCGGGTTCGACCGACGGGGCTTCGACAGCCGGCAACGGTGGAAACAACAGTCGAGGGCGGTGGTATCGCCTGACCTTTGACTGGCCAACCCGATACAGATAGCCGGCGGGATTCCTCTTGGCCTCAAGACTCTCCCAATGCTCCCATGCCCACACCAGAGCGTCGGCTGTGGCTTCCGCCCCGACCTCCAGTCCGTAGGCCGCTGCGAGGGCGTACGAGAGTCTCGGTTCCGTCTCCTTGACAAATCTGGTGAACGCTCGATGTTCATCGGGTTCCACGGTTCCTCCGTGACTCTCATCTTACGAAACCATCTAGCACCCGTGTCTGGGCGACAAGATTCTTCGAGGAGCGCGAGGCGGTGACCTGGGGCAGGTACCCTTCGAGCCACACAGATGAGCAGTAATCACGAACCCGACGTAACCGACGAACTCGCCGACCGGATCGGTTGGCGAGTCACCTCGACGTGGACCGACGATGTCTTCGCCGGTTTCGGTGGGTTCGATGCCGGTCTTCGCGTTCCCCCGGGGTACCAGAAGCCGGTTCTGATGATGTCGACTGCCGGCATCGGGACGAAGGCCGAGATAGCACGCGCCACCGGACTGGTCGAGGGCCTCGGCTACGACCTCCTCGCCATGGCGGCAGACGATCTCTCCGCCGCCGGGGCCACTCCTCTGGCGATGCAGGACTACATCGCGATCGGCTATCTGGATCTCGATCGCATCGAGTTGCTCGTGGAGTCAATCACCGACGCCTGTGCCGACAACGACGTGGCCCTCCTCGGTGGAGAGACGGTCGAGCATTCGGGAATCATTGACGGCAACCGGTTCGATCTCGCCGCGACCGCGCTCGGCATTGTCGAACTTGGCGACGAAGTGGACAACAACCGGATTGAAGTTGGTGACGTGATCATCGGCGTGCACAGCCCGAATCTTCGAACTGGTGGATTCTCACTGGTTCGTGCGCTGATCGTCGACCAACTCGACCTCAACGCGATGTTCCCCGGGTCGGACCGGGCTTTCGCCGAGGTTCTCCTCGATCCGTCCGTGGTGTACGCCCCCTCGGTCGTGAATGCGCTAGCACGAGCCGAACCACACGGACTCGCCCATATCAAAGCCGGCGGCCTCCCCGGGAACGTGGCGAAGATTCTGCCCGACGGCGCCTCCGCGGCCATCGAGCGATCCCGATGGGAGATCCCCGAAGTGTTCCATGTGCTCCAGGACCTCAGCTCTGTCTCCGATCATGAGATGTTCCACATGTTCAACATGGGTGTCGGCTTCGTAGCAATTGCCCCCGAAGCTGACGCCGATCGGCTCATCAAGGGCTTCAACTCCTACGACCAAGAGGCCACCGTTATCGGAAGAGTCGTGGAAGGCGACGGCGGCGTGAAGATTGTCTGAACGCCCGGCGAAACCGGGCTACTCCCCGCACGTCACGCCGCCGAGAATGCTCGTCACGAGATCCGTGTCCGACTGGCCGGTCGCAAAGCCCCAGAGTTGCGCGTCGTCGGACACGTCGTCGTCAACCACCCACACACCGGACCCCGGATCCCACGGGCTCTCGCCGATCTCCATGGTCGGGTACAACGTCTGACCTTGGAGCAACGTCGATCCAACAGTCATCCCCTCCGGCGTTGAGAGGTCGATGTCGCCGCCGTAGTAGTCGTATCCGAACAGGTGCTCACCGCCGGCCGGCAGGTGGCTCGTTGAGGCTCTGGTGAAGAGCAAGGTGAATGCGTGACCGAACCCTCCCGGGCTAATGCCCCATTGAACGCCGCGAACCTCGGGCGGCGGGCAGGTCCCAAACTCGCTGAAGAAATCCACCCACCCCGTGTCACGATCCGGTGGTCCGAGGAACGAGGTTGCGTAGCCGATCGCCACATCGGGCGCTGCCCCGAAGTCCACGGCTCCGATGCCATGAGGTTCGAGTTCGAGAGGAGCGAGGGTGGTGGTCGTCGTGGTGGCCTCGGTGGTCGTGGTTTCAGCCAGGGTTGTGGTCGTGGTGGCCTCGGTCGTAGTGGTTTCAGGCACGGTTGTGGTCGTGGTGGCCTCAGTGGTCGTCGTGGCTTCCGACGTGGTTGAGGCAAGCGTCGTCGTCGCCGGTTCGTCGTCGCCCTCGATCGCTTGGGCCGCGAAGAACACGACCAGGGCAATCAGGAGGCCCACCGCGATACCCAGTAGCACCATCAAAACCGTTGATCGTCGTTCGCTCATGACCACAGGCTACGCGGCATTCTGCGAGACCGGGAGAGCCGGAGCCCAGCCGGAGCTGGCCATCGACCGTATGGAGCATGCCGGGTCGTCATGGAGTCATCCGACCGTCCCGGGTTCCTCGCCGAACCGAACGGGCCAAGGGGGACCAAATCCCGCGCCAGGATCGGCGACTCGGCCCTCCAGCACCTCTCCGGTGAACTGCTTCTCTATCGCGAAATCCACTGGGGCCGACGGAAGAACTCGGACCAGGTACCGTTCCGGCCATGAGCGGACCCCCCACGTACCCCATCACCGTCCAGATGCCGGTCGACGACGAGCAGCGCAACCGTTGGCTCGCGGCCGCCGGCATCGTCCTGATCAAGCTGATCCTCCTACTCCCACACATCCTGCTGCTGTTCCTCTTCGGCATGATGATTCAGATCCTGGCGTGGATCGGCTACTGGGGCATCGCGTTCACCGATCGGCTGCCGGACCCCATCCGCCGGCTCGAGATCATCTTTCTCGCCTGGATCACGCGTGTCGTCGCCTGGTTCGCCGGAACCACGGACGTCTACCCGACGTTCGGAACAGATCAGGGCTATCCGGTGACCGTGACCGTCGAAGCGGCACCCCAGCCGCGGAGTCGTCTGCTCGCGGTGCTCGGGATCTTCCTCCTCCGCACGGTCGCGGCGCTGCCGCACTTCGTCATTCTGTTCCTCATGAGCTTCGGGGTTCTGCTCGTCGCATGGGTCGGCTACGTGATCGTCGTGTTCACGGGACAACTTCCGCTCGGCATCCACGAGTTCGTCCTCAACTACCAGCGATGGTGGGCCCGAGCCTGGGGCTGGACCGTCGCTCTGACCGACGAGTACCCGCCGTTCACGCTCGGGTGATCCGGTAGCCGACCCCGTCAACGTCTACCCCTCTTCCGGTGCCGGATCCTCTGAAGGCTGGTCTCCGGAGGACGGTTCCTCAGACGATTGCTCTTTGCCCTTTCCGGGTCGACGGGTCGCCACAACCGCGCGCCAGAGTCCAAACCCGACGAGCGCAAGCAAGGCGATCGGGAATACAAACGCAGCACCCACGATCAGCCCACCGATCGTCGCAAGCAGGACCTCGCCTGCCTGGTCGATGGCGGTCTCGAGGATTCCCGGATCGTCGGGGTCCTCGGTCGGCGTGGATCCAGGCACCTCAGTCAGGCCGACGGTCAACGTCGAAAAGCTGGTCCGGCTATCGAGATACCGAAGGCGGCCCTCGATCTGCTCGATGTTGAGCAGCACATCCTGCATCCGTGTCTGGATGGTCACCAGATCGTCGATCTCCGTCGCCTCGTTCATGAGGCGCTGGTAGAACTCCTCCTGGCTTCGCCAGTACCGCAGGCGTCCCTCGAGGTCGACATACTCCTCGGTGACGTCCTGGCTCGACACGTTCAGGCTCAGGCGCTCGCCGAGACCTTCCACGCGGTTGAGGGCATCGTCGAATCGATCCTCGGGGATTCGCATTGTGAGCCATCCCACGGTGTAGTTCACATCGTCGATCTGCTGCAGGTGGGTCTCACCTGCGGTGATATAGCCACCGAGGTCGGTGGCGATGCTCCTGAGCTGAGACGAGACCTGCCCGAAGGTGCCCACCTCTACCCGGACGTCAACGCGGCCGTCGCGAATGACCTTGAGCCCGTCCGGCAATTCGGTCCCGATCGCGGGCGACACCTTGACCCCCTGGTCGCCGACCAATTCAGCGTCCGCTGCCTCCCCACCGCTCGCAGCGATCGTCTGTTCGGTGGCGTAGCCCATCGCCGCTGTAGCTATCTCGTTCACCGTGTCGTCGGAACCGCTGCATGCCGCCAACAACAGAACGGCGGCCAGCAGGGCCGCCGTCACGATTCGAGTCTTCCCCATCCGGATTGGTCTGGACATCGTCC
>CBFDAN010000167.1:0-4732 GCA_965602815.1 uncultured bacterium | reverse complement strand
ACACCAGGGGCCATTCCCGGCGCTCGGCGTAGTAGCCGGGTGACACGATGAGCGTGTACATGAGCATCCCGAGGCCGACCGCCGAGAGGACGATCGCCCAACCGTCAAACGGATCGATCAGTGCCGCCAGTCTGCCAGCAATCAGCACCAAACCGGTGACCGTCTCGGCAACGACGTACAACCGGATCTCGATCCCTCCGGATTCGATCTCCGGCACCCGATGGGTCACAATGGCGGCAACCCAGAATCCGAGCATACCGGCCCCGATCAGGATCGGGACCGTTGCCAGATACCAATCACTGAAGCTCACAGTTCTCATCCTCCGTGGGCGACGCGTGCGTGGGTAGAGCCCAATGGCCTGGCACGAATGCCCAACCATTCCCATCAAAGCCCGGCACCTCCCCTCGACCGCTCCAAGGCACCGCCGTAGGGTTGTGTCGACAAAACCTCAACCTCCACCAGCGAACCGTTCGGTTCGTGCCGAACCCACCGTGGACCTATCCTGCGTGCCCTATGAGGATTGTCATTGTTGGGGCCGGAGCCGTCGGGTCATACCTCGCGGAGCGACTCGCCCTCGAAGGCCAGGACGTTGTTCTCGTCGAATCGAATGAGCAGCGTGCGCTTGAAGTCCAATCCGAGATCGATTGTATGGTCGTCAACGGCAACGGCGCGTCGACGTCGACCCTGGTGAAGGCCGGTCTCGGCGATGCAGATCTCCTCATCGCCGTCAGTTCGTCTGACGCGATCAACGTTCTCGCATGCAGCGCGGCTACGAATATCGGGATCCCCCGCACGGTCGCGCGAGTCGAAGACCCTGAATTGAAAGCCGAGGTTGAAGAGCTCGGCGTCGACTTCATCATCGACCCCGGGGAGGCTGCAGCTCGGGACCTCCTCGCCCTCGTCAAGCGCGGAGCAATCTCTGACTTGGTGGAGTTTGCAGACGGGCAACTCGTGCTTCTCGGAGCCTACGTGGATCCGAAAGCGGCCTTCGTCGGGACAACCCTCGCAGAGTTGCGCCGAGCCGTGGACGGCTGGAACTGGCTCGTGGTCGCAGTGATCCGGCACGGGGAAACGATGATCGCCCGCGGTTCGACAGTGCTCCAACCACACGACCACGTCCTGCTAATGGCGCGGGCCGACAAGACATCCGAGGCCTACGAGCTGCTCGGAATCAGTGATCACGCCGCTGAGAAGGTGATCGTCCTCGGCGCGACCCGCCTCGCGCAGATCACCGCGGCTCTCCTTGCGGACAATGGCATCTCGACCACCCTCATCGACGAAGACCGAAGACGATGCCACCTGATCGCCGAACGACTCCCAAGGGTCGTCACCGTGTGTGGCAGCCCGACCGATCCGAAGCTCTTGATGGCCGAAGGTGTCGATGCTGCCGACTCCGTCCTTGCGCTCAGTGGATGGGACGGGGACAACCTGCTGGCCTGCCTCGTCGCGAAAGAGCTTGGTGCGGGGGAAGTCATCGCTCGATTCACCAATACGGAATTGGTTGGACTCCTCAGCGGCGCCGGCATCGATGCCACCGTCAGCTCTCGCCTCTCCGCTGCGAACGAGATCCTCCGCTTCGTGCGACGCGGCATCATCCACTCGGTGACCACGTTCTCCGATTCCGACGCCGAGGCCATCGAACTCGAAGTCCGGTCAGGCAGTCCCGCGGCCGGCAAGACCCTCAACGATCTCAACCCGCCGGCATCTCTGATCATTGGCGGCGTGCAGCGCGGCGACAAGGCGTTCGTGCCGCGCGGTAGCACGGTCATCGAGGAGGGTGACCACCTGATCGTCATTGCTCGGCCAGAGGCCATCGCCGCCGCAGAGAGCCTCTCGGGCTGACCCGCGATGTCATGGCGGCACCTCCTTCATGTCGTCGGCGTCGTGGTCGGCGCAATCGGAGCGTCGATGCTCGTCTCGGCGCTCGTCTCGGCGATCTACCAGGAGTGGTCTTCGGCGCTCTGGATCGTTGCCGCGTCGGCTGTGACGACGGTGATCGGTCTCGTGTTGTGGCGGTGGTTCGACCGTCCCGGCGAACTGAGCACCCGTGAGGGTTTTGCCGCCGTAGCGTTGGCCTGGATTGCGATCGGTCTTGTCGGCGCCCTCCCGTACCTGTTCACTGGATCGATCACCAACGTCACCGACGCGGTGTTCGAAACCGTTGGCGGTTTCTCAACCACGGGATCTTCGGTTATCCCCGATCCGGGGCTGCTCCCGCACGGGATTCAGTTCTGGCGGTCGTTCACGCAGTGGATGGGAGGCATGGGGGTCATTGTGCTCTCCATTGCGGTCCTGCCGCTGCTCGGCATGGGTGCGGTACAGCTCGCCCGCGCCGAATCTCCCGGCCCGACGCCCGACCGGCTCACGCCGCGCTTCAAAGAGACCGCCAAACGCTTGTGGATTGTCTATGTCGCCCTGACGGTCATAGAGATGATCCTGCTGTGGTTCGGCGACATGACGCTCTTCGAGGCCGTGAACCACAGCTTCACGACCATGTCGACCGGTGGGTACAGCACAAATGCGGGATCCCTCAACGCGTTCAGCAACTATTCGCAGTGGATCGTGATCCTCTTCATGGTCCTCGCAGGGACATCGTTCGCAGTCCACTACCGGGCGCTCCGCAAACCCGACGTGTATTGGAAGACCACCGAGGTACGTGTCTACCTCGGCATCACGGCTGTGGCGGCAGTCGTGATGATCGTCGGTACCTGGGGCGGTTCGGTCCACGACACCATCCGCGATGCCCTCTTCACCTCGGCGTCGATGATCACCACAACCGGCTACGGCACCGCCGATTTTGGGCTCTGGAAACCCGCACTCCAGATCATGATCGTTGGCCTGATGTTCATCGGCGGGATGGCCGGATCAACCGCCGGCTCCGTGAAGATCTACCGTCATGAGGTCCTGTACGAGGCGTCTCGGGCCGACATCCGACGGTTGATTCATCCCCGCGGGATCTTCGTCGCCCGCATAGGGAAAAACCCGCTGAAGGATGATCTTGTCGAGGCCGTCCAGACGTTCTTCCTTCTCTACATGTTCGCATTCATGACCGGCAGCTTTGCGCTCGCGGTCATCAGCTCGATTTGGGGTCCGGACATGGACATCGTTTCGACGGTGTCCGCGGTCGCTTCGTCGCTCGGCAACGTCGGTCCCGGACTCGGCTCGGTCGGACCAACCGGCAACTACCTCGAAGTCCCAATGCTCGGCAAATGGCTGCTCGCCGGCCTGATGATTGTCGGGAGGCTCGAGATCCTCCCGATTCTGATCCTCTTCAACCGCGAAAGCTGGCGCCGATAGCCCCCGCCAAGGTTCGGCGGCCGTCCGCGAGGCCACGGTGTCGGCCTCTTGCCCGCCGCAACCCTTGCCAGTTCGTTTCCTGTCACTCCCGGGCGCGAAGATGGTGTCGATGAGCGCACACACAGCACACGAAGATCTGATCATGATCGGCGGAGGAGAGCTTGGGCGTTGCCCCACTCGTATCCATCATGATCGGTACAACCAGTCCGAACGGATCGTCGATCCCGTCGTTGAACGCAGGATCGCGGACGGGCGTGCATGGGAAGACACAGTTGTCGCCCGCCTGCTCGAGGGGACTGCTCCCACCATCGTGTCGACGTCGGACAGATCGATGGACTCCAAGAATCCCGTCGTCATTCCGTTCGAGGTCTCCAGGTCAGAACGGGAATCGATCACCGCTGAAGCACTCCACGCCGGTGTCCCGCTCATCGTCGGCGGGCGCCTCTCGGCGGCGAGGCTGCATTCCGTTGGTGTGCCCGACCTCTTGGTTCGGCTCAATGACGGCTACGCACCAATCGACGTGAAGCATCACAAGGCGATCGGCAAGACGGGTATCCCTGGGCGAACCGCTTCCGTCGATCACCTCGACGACGTCAATGGACCGGCCTGTCGCTTCCGCAGCGGCCGGATCAACGACCTCTTTCAGGTGGCACACTACTGGAAGCTGCTCGATGAGGCGGGTTTTGCGAATCCGAGGCACCTTGCCGGAATCATCGGTGCCGAAACCTCCCTGATCGTGGTGTGGATCGATCTCGCCGGCGGAAGCCCGCCACTCCTCGACCGCCACGTCGAGGCGTTGGACGAAGCCATTCTCGTGGCAGGCGCGGGGCGGCTTCAACCGGAGACACCGATCGTTCCTGCAGTCTGGCGAGGTGAATGCCGGTCCTGCCCCTGGGCCGATTTCTGTCGCAGCGAACTCGAGGCCCTCGACCACATATCGCTCCTCCCGGCGGTCGGCGCGCGCGACACCGATCAGCTCCTCGATTCTGGGATCACCACGACAACCCAGATGGCGAGCCTCACCTCAGGCATCGTGTTTGGTGAGTATTCGGTGACCGACGAGGCGATCCTCCAAGCCCGTGCGCGAGCGTCGGGGACGCTCCTTCGTCGGCCGGGTGTCGATCTGAATCTCCCCGACGCCACCCATCAGATCGACTTCGACGTCGAAACGTACCTCGGGACGCTCTACCTCGCGGGACTGCTCATCCATGAACCGGACGGCGCTGCATTCCGGCCGATCTCGAACTGGACCGGAACGCCGACAGGCGAGCGCCGCGTCCTCGAAGACCTCTTCCGGTTCTTCGATTCGGTGGCCGACCAAGGTGACGCCGTCGTCTATCACTGGACCGGGTACGAACGCACGATTCTGAAAGAGGCGTCTCTCCGTCACGGCCTGTCGTTGCGTTCGGCGCCGTCCGTCGACACCTGGTTCGAT
>CBFDAN010000166.1:0-4798 GCA_965602815.1 uncultured bacterium | reverse complement strand
TCTGGATGGGTGCTCGTAGCTCTCGGCTCTTGCTGGAAGCCGGCGGCTGGTAGCTCAGGACTGGCGACCGGCAACTTCTCAAACCTTGATCACGACTGGGAACACGACCGGCCTGCGCTTGATGTGGGCTTGGACTGCTCTGCGAGCCGAGTTGCGAATGCGGCTCCGTAACGCATCAGCATCGATCGGGCGTTCGAGCGTCTCGATCCCTTGTTCGACCCGCGCTTGAACAGCATCATGCAGTTCCTTGGAGTCCCCGGTAACGCCGTGGCTGTCGACGTCGGGACCGAACACGATGTCCCCTTTTCTCACGTCGACGCCGATTGTGATGAGGATCACGCCGTCGTCGGCAAGGTGTCGGCGGTCGCGGAGTATTCCCGCGTCTTCCCCAACTTCGAGACCGTCGACATAGATGTAGCCCGAGGAAACAGCCCCGCGTTCAACTCGCATCTCGCCGTCCTCGAGCACGACGACGTCGCCGTCCTCGCACACCGCAACCTCAGGCACGCCGAGCGACCGGGCGATCTCAGCGTTGGCGAGGAGGTGTCGATGTTCGCCGTGGACCGGCACCATGGCTTCCGGCTTGACGATGTTGTAGAGCACCTTCAGTTCCTCAGCGGCGGCATGCCCCGACACATGGACGTGGGTGTTACGGCCGTGATGAACGGTGACACCGACCCGCGAAAGGTTGTTGATCACCCGGGAGACACGCTTCTCGTTCCCCGGAATCGGGGTCGCCGAGATAATCACTGTGTCGGTGGGGTCAAGCGCAATCGACCGGTGCTCCCCTGCCGCCATGAGCGACAGAGCTGCAAACGGCTCGCCCTGGCTGCCCGTCGAGATGACGGCGGTCCGCTCCGGCGGGAGCTTGAGCAGGTCGTTGAGTTCGACAAGGCTCCCGTCCGGGATTTGGAGAACGCCGATCTGCCCTGCGATGTCGCTGATCCGCAACATCGACCTTCCGATGAATGCGAACTTCCTTCCATCGGATACGGCTGCGTCGATTGCCTGCTGGACGCGGTGAAGATGGCTCGCGAAACAGGCGATGAGAACCCGGCCCTTCGCTTCGTGCACGAGCTCCGCGATCCGAACGCCGACCGTCTTCTCTGACTCGACCACACCTGGTCGTTCCGCGTTGGTTGAGTCGGCCAGCAGCAGCCGGACTCCGCGGCGCCCAAATCCGGCGAAACTCTGCAGGTCGGTGGTGACACCGTCGATCGGGGTCGGATCGAGTTTGAAATCGCCGGTGTGCACGACGATCCCCTCGGGCGTCTCGAACGCAATTCCGGTTGCATCCGGCACTGAGTGGGTGACCGGGATGAATGCGAACCGGAACTTCCCGTGTTCGATCCATGTGCCGGTCTCGACAACCCGAAAATCGCCCTCCACGCCGAGCTCGGAGACCCGTGCTTCGGCCAGTTACATCGTCAGCGCGGTCCCGTACACCGGGACGTTCTTCTCGCGAAGGAGGTACCCGAGCGACCCGATGTGATCCTCGTGGCCGTGGGTCAGCGCCACCAGTGACAGGGCGTCGCCTCGGTCGGTGACGGGTGAGTAGTCGGGAAGGACCAGGTCCACGCCAAGCATGTCTTCTTCCGGAAACATGAGCCCGGCATCGACCATTGCGATGCGACCGTCGATCTCGATCGTCGCGCAGTTTCTTCCGATTTCTCCGAGGCCGCCGTGAAAGGCGACTCGGACGCTCATGCCTCGCTCAATGCTGCCAGTGCGCGCTCGAGAGCGGCTCGAGTGTCGTCTGAAGCGGGGATGAGGGGAAGTCTCGGATCTCCCACAGGATCCCACGCGATGTCGAGGCCCGCCTTGAGTGGCATAGGACTCGGCTCCAGGAACAGGGCTTCGTTCAGCGGACCCAGGAGCCCATTGAGGCGGTCGGCCTCCTCGGCGTCGCCTCGCACAGCGGCATCGACCATGGCCTTGATCTTGTCGCCGGCGAGATGGGCCGCAACGGACACAACCCCGACGCCGTTCAGACGGATGATCTCTCGAGTCATTGCGTCGGATCCGGAGTAGACCGCGAGACCTTCCGGCAACGCCTCGATCTCCCGGCGCGTGAAATCGAGATCGTCGACGGCATCCTTGACGGCGACGATCCGAGGATTCTCGGCGAGCCGGACAAGCGTTTCGACTTCGATTAGGCAACAGGACCGGCTGGGGATGTTGTACAAGATCATTGGCAGTTCCGTTGCATCGGCGATAGCCGTGAAGTGACGGAACAACCCTTCCTGCGGCGGTTTCGAGTAGTAAGGCGTTACTGCCATGACGCCGTGCACCCCGGAATCGGCCGCACGCTGTGCCAATTCAACCGATTCGCGGGTGTTGTAGGTTCCGGCTCCGGCGATCACCGTCATCCGGTCGCCGACCGCGTCAACAGCGGCCTTGTAGAGGGCTACCTTTTCGACCTTGGAAAGGGTCGGCGATTCGCCCGTGGTGCCTCCCACCACGATGCCGTCCGAGCCGTGACCGGCGAGGAAGCGAGTTAATCTCCAAAACGTTCCGTAGTCGATCGAACCGTCGTTGCCGAACGGCGTGATGACGGCGGTAAGGACCTGGCCAAATGGTGCTTCGGGTCTGCTCTCCATGCCCACGACGGTAGCAGGAGGCCCCCCGGTAATCTTGACTCTATGACCACTCCCAGCGATTTTGTGAAGGACGTAGACGCCGCGAGCTTCCCGCAGGAAGTGCTCCAGCGCAGCCGCGAGATTCCAGTCGTTGTCGACTTCTGGGCCGAGTGGTGCCAGCCTTGCCGGATCCTTGGACCCATTCTCGAAAAGGTAGCCGTCGAGTCGGGCGGTGCCTTCGAACTGGTGAAGGTCGATGTCGACACGAATCAGGAGTTGGCCGCCCACTACGGCGTGCAGGGGATCCCGATGGTCGTGGCGTTCCGCGACGGAGCAATCGCCGACACGTTCACGGGGGCACTTCCGGAACCGGCCGTGCGGGAGTGGATCGAGGGGATCCTCCCAACAGAGCTCGACCTCATGGTCGACCAGGCTCGCACTGCTCAACTCTCCGATGACGCTGTCAGCGCCGAGCACATCCTGCGCCAGGTCCTGGATCAGAAGCCCGACCACTCGGAGGCCGGCACCAGCCTTGCGTCACTGCTGATCGACCGCGGCGAGACAGACGAAGCTCTCATCGTGCTCGGACGTCTCGTTCCGGACGCCGAAGTCGACCGGCTCCAATCGGCCGCCCGCCTCAAGGCATCGAGTGGCCATGACCTCTCTGATCTCGAAACGCGACTCTCTTCTGATCCCGACAACGAGGAGCTGAGGATCGAATTCGCCAAGGCGCTCGCCGCCCGCGCGGAGTTCGAGCCTGCGCTTGACCGTCTCCTCTTGGTCGTTCGCAACAAGGGTCCGCTCAAGGACGAGGCTCGCACTGCAATGCTCGATATCTTCGAAGTGCTCGGCGACGAGCACCCCCTGACATTGACCTACCGACGCCAGTTGGCCAGCGCGCTGTTCTAGGCGACAGCCACGCAACATGGGTGAGCGCGAAGACGCCGGTTGACGTGGCTGAGGTGATCCTTGACATCCCGGGCGGCATGACGATCTCGACACTGCCCGGAGATCCCACTTGCATCGAGACCTGGTAGTTCAGTAGCGTCTCGGTCAGGCGCACCCGAAGTCCGCAACTCCAGCGAGACCACAACTCTCGCCGTTGCCAAGTCGGCGGGTGCGTCGCCTATTGCTGTGCGGCGCCCCAGGACGACGGCTTCGACGCCGCGCTACATACCCCAATAGCCCCGTATGCGAGGGATATGGCGACGAATCAACCCATCATCATCAAGGATGACTATGTGGGTGGTTTCCAGGAATCCCACATCCGTCTCGACGGTGGCATCCCACATCAAGATGTCACCGGCATTCTGGAATTGGTCAACCGACAACACCTTGTAGAGCCCGTGTGATGCGAGAGAGATCGTGAGCAATCCACGGATCTCTTCACGCCCGACGGCCACTCGGTGATAGAGCACCACTTCGGCGTCCGAGCTGTACATGCCGGTGAGTGCGTCCACATCGCCGGTCGACATGAGTGCACCCATTCGATCAATGAGTGCCCGACCGGATATCGCCATGCAGATTCCTCTCAGCGATCCAACACTACCCCGGCAAAGCAGACACCTCGAGGGCTCCCGGCCGTTGAATTCGAGTTCTCTCGGCGTTCGGCGGGTCGTTTCGCCTGGCGGGGACGCCCTGGCGCCCCCCACCGCAGCGCCATCGACTGAACGACAAGCCGGGCCGGCGGACCCCGGAAACGCCCCACCCGCCCTGCATGCGCAGGTTGGCTCACCGAGGCTTCGACAAGAACGGAGAGCCTGCAGATTGACGGTCGTTGCGGTCCAACCGTTCGCGGCCGAGGGTCAGGAGTGGGTGCGACTTGCCGTGATCCGATGGCGGAATTCGCTGGCGCAACGAATCAGCGGTGAACCCACATGGGTGTCGGCGACCCTCGTTGATCTGACCTCCCCCACGTTGGTCAGATCAACGACAGCCGCAGGCTGCAGATCCGCAACTCTCACCAGGTCGCAATCGGATTGTGGGCTTGCTCCCAATGACCGAAGGGCATGCGATGCGCAGAGACAGAAACCATCTGCCTCCATGACTGCGATACCGCCACAGACGATGCAGATGTAGCCGGTCGGGATATGCCGGTACGTGCTCTCCATGTCTACATCAATCATCGACCACAACCCGCGACCGGTGGAGAATGGTTGTCACCGCCCACTCGTGCACTAGTCAGGAACGGCCAATCCGAAGCGAGGGCTGGCTCGACC
>CBFDAN010000165.1:0-4839 GCA_965602815.1 uncultured bacterium | reverse complement strand
GCGAGCAGATTGGTGCTATCAATCACGTCCTTGCTCACGAGTCCGCCGTCGGTACGGCTGGCGTGGCGCTCACGGGCGAGCAGATTGGTGCTATCAATCACGTCCTTGCTCACGAGTCCGCCGTCGGTACGGCTGGCGTGGCGCTCACGGGCGAGCAGATTGGTGCTATCAATCACGTCCTTGCTCACGAGTCCGCCGTCGGTACCCCTGCCGCAGCGGTGGAAGACTGAGCGAGCGTGTCGCAATCGAACGTCGGGCCATCAGACCCCGAGACCGTAGGACCAGGGCTATCGGTGCGTCAGTTGGAGCGTTCGGGCCGACGGGCGACGGTCACGTCTAATCCTCCAAGGATTGCCGGGAGCGCGACGGGCCCATCTTCCAGATAGGCGATCATGGCTGCTCGGAATTGGGATTCGATTCCCATCGCAACAGAGGCGTCGAGCCGGAACAACCCCTGGGTTAGGGCGCTGTGTGCAATCGCCGCAAGGCCCGTTCGGGCGTCCGCCGTGCCGTATCCATCATCGAACGATCGATTCGCCACGACGAATCCCGATCCGGCCGAGCGGGCAAGCGCGAGTCCATAGTCGGGCCCTGCAAGGAATCGCATCAGCTCTCTCACCTCAGGTCGATCCGAGCGCGCCGCGACGAACACCGCCGAACCGAGAACCGCATCAGATTCTCGCGGTGTCGGAACCGGTGTGAGGAAGTAGCCGATCTCTTCGAGGTGCGCCTCGCTTGGGGACAGATGCCGAAGCCCGTAGCTTCCTTGATGGTGAAGCCAACAATCCGGTTCGTCTGACAACAACCACCGCATTCCCTCCGGCGCCTCGGTGCCGACCGCCCCGTCGATTCCGCCGTGGACGTGGCCCGGTTTGAGCAGGGCTTCGCCGTAGCGTTCAAACGCTCGGCGAATCGGCGTAGAGGCGAACGGCAGTGAGCCGGCCACCCATCGATCGAACACGTCAACACCGGCATCTCGAAGTGCAAGGTCCTCCACGAAGTCTGTTGCCGGACCGCCGGGTGACATTCCGGCTTCTGCGACGCACCACGGCGTCCGCCCGTCCTCCACCATTTCCTCCGCCAGCGCCATGAGCTCTTCCCAGGTATCGGGTACCGCGTATCCGGCGTCGGCAAACGCTGCGGCCGGGTACCACACCAGGCTCTTCACCGAGACCGCCAGCGGAACGCCGCGCAGGGTCTTCTCGCCTGGGGAAGGGGATTCGGGCGTCGCCGGCCTCATCAGGTCGAGCAGGTACGCGTGATGCTCCGATTCGAGCTTCGTCGCGTCCAGATAGGTGCCCACATCGACGTAGTCCTCGGGCCTAGCCGCCGAATTCGAGAGCGACTCAACAAGCCCCACCACGTCGAACCGATCGAATGAGTCATACCAGCCGCGGTCAGGCGCCGCCGCGACAACGTTGATTCCGGTCAGCGCCGTGAACCGGGCGAGATCGGCAGCGAACGCCCGCCCGTCATCCCCATCCCACGGACTCAACACCGTCACCGTCGTCCCGGCCAGAGGTTGGTCTGCCGACGCATCCACCGCCGGCAACGAGAGGACGACCGTCCCCGGTGCAATCTCCGCAATGCCGCGGGGGCAGTTGAGATCCGCGAAGAATTCGTCGCATTCCCCTGCGGTCAGAGACCGGGTGACACCTGATTCTGCCAACGCAACCAGTTCCGGTAACGGCAGGTCGTAGACGCCCACGAGTCCGGTTGCACCAGCGATGGCTGCAACGCGGTCCGCGTACCCCGGGTAGAGAATGCCGGCGGATTGGATCGCGAAGTGGATTGCCCCGACGGTCATGGCTGGCACGACTTGACCGGCATTCTGGAGGACACCGGCAGCATGCGTTGCTAGCAGCAGACTCCGCTCCGGATCGGTTGCGAGAGATGCCGTGGCCCCGTGCGTGAGCGATGCAGCAAGGGCCCTCGCCTCCGACCCGACCGCGGCTATGCGCTCGCTCTCGGAAATGGCGGCGAGGCGCTCAGCTTCCTTCGCGTGATCGGCAGCGTTCCGGCCGAGGGCGATCGCTGCCACGGTCAAGGCGGCTGCGACAGTGGCCGCGATCGACATCACGATGGCGAGTGCAACCGTACGATTGTGGGCCCGGATCCTGAGTCTTCGCTCCTCAGCAGCGCGTTCTGCTTCGATGGCTCGTTCCGTTTCGCGCCGGGATTTGCTCGCCACCAGGTAGTCCCGTTCCGCCTCGGTGAGCGCGATGTCCGTCCGGAGTTCCCAGCCATCGTATTGATCGAGATGCGATCCGGCGATCAGGTAGTCGGGATCGCAACCTGACTCTTGCCATGTCCGCACTTCCGCGTCGAGCGACTCCCGCAGGTGGAGGTCGACACGCTCCAGTGCCACCCACGACCGCAGGCGCTCCCAATCCCCAATCAGTGCCTCGTGCACCAAGGAGACGGTCGCCTGGCGGGTCGACGGGTCCCGATCGAAGCCAATGAGGCGAAGTGAGCCGAAGCGATCGAGCACCTCGGATGCAGCCGGTCCGAGCGACAGCACTTCCTCTAAGGGGGCGCGGCGGCGGGTGACAGGACCGACTTCCCCGACTCTCACCAGGCGGAAGAACACTTGGCGTGCCGCGATTCGCTCGAGCTTCCCAAGCCCCAAGTACGCGGACTCTGCCCGACGGGCGAGAATGCCCTGCATCCCCCCCTCCGCGTCGAAGTCACCGGTCGTGATCGTGGAACCCGTGTGGGCTTCAAAGAGTCGAGTCAACACGTATTGGAGTTGTGGGAGGGCTGCCGGCTCTCGACTCACGTCCTCCGACAGTCGTGCCACGAGATCCGGATCGATCGACACGCCGACGCGGGCCGCGGGCTCCACGATCGCTGATCGGAGCTCGTCGGGATCAAATGGAGTAACCGTCACCATGCCACGGACGATCAGATCTGCAAGCTCGCGGTTGTGAAGCGGTCGGTCGTAGAAATCGGCTCGCAGGGCGAGCAAGACCATCATTTGCGAATCCGGGCATGTGGCGACCCGTACGACCGTTTCGATGAATCGATCTCGATCATGCGAATCGGCCGCGGCGAAGAGATCCTCGAATTGGTCGATGACGAGAAGTATCGGCCGGCCCGCACCACCGCAGCTGCGCAACACTTCGATGGCTTCCGTCGGGTTGGCTTCGAGTGCTGCGAACAGCCCTTCGTCGGTGAGGCCGGTCTCGTCCGCGATTGCGAGTTCGAGTGCTTCAAACGGGTGCTGACCCGGTTCCATGAGAAAGGCCTGCAGAGCGTCCCCGTTTCGCCGACTGCGCGAGCGGAGCGCCGGAATCGCTCCGGCGGTCAGCAGACTCGACTTGCCGCAGCCGCTCGATCCGATCACGGCAACGAGGCGGCTCCCCGAAGCGAAGCGTTCAACGATCCTGGCGATGAGTCGGTCTCGACCGAAGAAGTCGTCGGCGTCCCGTTCGGTGAAGGAGGAAAGCCCCTTGTATGGATTCCTGATCGAGGATCCACCAAACGGCTCGGCCGGTGTCAGGGTGGTTCTGCCGAGCAGCGGATCTTGGTTCAGGATCTGTTCCTCGAGCGTTCTCAACTCGGGCGAGGGATCGATTCCCAGGTCGCCGACGAGCCGTTCACGAGCCCGACCGAACGCCTTCAATGCGTCGGCCTGGCGACCCGATCGATAGAGAGCGAGCATGAGCTGACCCCATAGACGCTCTCGATACGGAGTATCCAGGAGACATGCCTCAATTCTGGGAATCGCTTCGTTGTGGAGGTCGAGCTCGATCTCGAGGTCGAACGCGTCCTCGATCGCGGTCCTGCGTTCCTCGTCGTACGGGTGCGCCCGAGTCGAAATACCGCCGTCGCCTCGGAGATCAGCCAGTGCGGGCCCCCGCCACAACGAGAGAGCCTCGCGCATGGCGTCGAGTGCCCTTCCCGGATCAACCACGTCGATCGAGCGCGCAACAAGCGTGAGTGCTTCAAACCGGTCCGCGTCGAGCTCGCCATCGTCGACCCTGATCCGGTATCCCGGTTCGAGTGACACGATTCGGTCGTCACCGAGAACTCTCCGCAGTCGCGAAACGTAGGCCTGGAGGGAACGGCGGGCCGTCGGCGGAGGTTCCTCTCCCCATACGACGTCGATCAGCTGATCGGTGGGAGTGACTCGATTCGCGTTGAGCAGCAACGCGGCCAGAACCGTTCGCTGTCGGCGCCCGCCGAGTTCAACCGGCTCGTTTCCTGCGGACACCTCAAGGGGGCCGAGGATCCGGTAGTCCATGGCTCCCTCATTTGACCCTCATCACGCCCACCGTGCAAGGGTCGAAAGTCACCCGTCGGAGTCGCTGATCGCGATCCTGCGTTGCAACGGCGCCGCAAGGTCGCCGCGGTCGGGCACGACAGTCTCCTCGAGGTCGCAGCGAACGAGTTCCGACCTGTTGAAGCGATCTGAATATGCCACCGCCCGGACGCGCTGCAGCGCTCAGCCCGCACATGATGACGCCTTCCACTTGAAGCGCTGTCCCCGGGGAATGTAGTAACTGCGTCGCGACGCTTCTCTAGGCGGGCATTCAGCGCTTGCCTGATCGTGGACGGTGAGGCCAGGGTCGGAGCGTCAGGTCCAGAAGAGTTCGTCTCTTCGTCCGATTGAGGCGACCTGTTAGGGCGTGTTGCTCGTGGGGCAGCCAGAAGGCAGCCTTCTCGGCAACCACCACAATCAACCGGGAAGACTGGGACCAAAGCTGGAACGTCGCTCTCGAAGCGGGTGGTGTTCTGGTTTCGAAGAAGGTCAACATCGAGATCGAGATGCAGGCAGTCCCCGCCAACGGCTGACAACTAGCGGCGGGGGGGGGGGGGGGGGGGGGGCCGCCCCCG
>CBFDAN010000164.1:0-4849 GCA_965602815.1 uncultured bacterium | reverse complement strand
GGGATGCAAGTTCGGGCGACATCGAGCCGGCCGCGATCCCGACGACCGGCCGGTTCAACCGGTCGGCGACTTCGAGTGTCTGAACTCCGATCGAGCCCGTTGCTCCGAGGACGACGACCGGGATCAGAGAAGGCCGGTCCACACGAAGACGGCCCAGGCGGCGGGAACGACCGCGATGATGGCATCGATTCGATCGAGAAGCCCACCGTGACCCGGCAGGATGGAGCCCATGTCCTTGATATTGAGAGACCGTTTGATTACCGACACCGCGAGATCGCCGAGCGGGGCTACAACGGCGATGACCGCACCGAGCACGAGGCCGGTCGGCAGGTCGATCGCCTCGACGAAGAAACTCGCGGCGGCCCCTGCGAGGAGCGCCATGAAGGTACCGCCCACCAATCCCTCGATCGTCTTCTTCGGTGAGATCGTCGGGGCGAAGTGACGCCTCCCGATCGAGGAGCCGACGAAGTAGGCGGCGATATCGACCAGCGCGACGATGCCAACGACGACCAACACCAGCACCTGGAAGTCCTCCGCGGCGATGATCGGAAACGCGAATGCTCCGAAACCTCCGATCCAGCCGGCAACGAGCATGGTGAGAGCGAAGCCGCTCACGGCCCCCATTCGCCGGTGACTGACGGCGCCGTAGAGCAGAATCACCGTTGCCAGCAATCCGAACGCAATCGGAATCGCCACCACGCCCCATACAACGGCGCCGAGGCCGGCAGAGATGATGCCGACGAAGCCGAAGATCGACATCGGCTTGTACCTGCGGTGCATCAAGGCGCTGTAGAACTCGCCGGCGGCAACAACAAATGCCGCCAGCGCCAACACGGTGATAGCCGGTCTCCAAAGTAGGGAGAGCAGGAACGCGGCAACCAGGGCAACCCCCGTGCCGACGCGAACCAGGAGATCTGAAGACTGCCTCGGAGCGGCAGGTACCGCGGCGTCGCCTTCGCCTGCAGCGACCACATCGTCGAACCCGACAACCCCCGACTCCAGACCAGGGATCGCTGCGGATACAGCGACCTGCTCCGTGTCCTCTGAGTCGGCAGCGTCGATCGCTGCCGCGAGGTCTTGATGCTCCCGCGTGGCCTTTTGCAGGTATTGATCGTCCGCAAAATCGTTGAAGTCGTAGACGGGTGCGTCGCTGGTCGATTCGTGGTCGGCGTCGGACGACGCTCCACCGACAATGGGGATCTCACCTGTGTCGTCGCCATCGTTGGCCTGAGCAGATTCGGGGTCATGATCGGAAGACTCAGACTCGGTGTGTTTGGCGGCTGCTGCGACCGACACGACGGGGAGAACCATGAGTTCGTCCGGATCTATCGGTTGGTCGTGGCCTGTTCCATTCTCTGGACCGGACGTCGGGGCTTCCGCCGGCTCGTCGCCGGAATCCTCGACCGATTGGTCTGCCGCCCGGATCGAGGCCGGTACCCCGGACTCGCTCTGCGATGACCCCCCGGAATCGCCATCGAACTCGGGGCCCGATTCATCCTCGTCTTCTGATTCGTCGACGAGATTGTCCGCGGCACTCGGCGTGGTCGTCCGGTCCTCGGCCTCGGAGGCGTCGGAGGCGTCATCGAGGAAGAACTCGATCGTGTCCTCGTGAGGTTCTTCTGCGGTATCTTCGGGGTCTTCGGCACCGGGTTCCTCGGAGTTGTTCTCCGAGGCGTCGGCTGAGACGGCGGCGATCGAGTCGTCGGTGACGTCGACGACAACATCGGTCTCGCCGGGGTCACCTGATTCGTCGCCGTCGCCGCTCGTGAACGCGACCCAATCCGCAATCTCCGCTGCCGCATCGTCGTCTGCATCGCCGAGGGCGGCATACGGGTCGTCGCCGGCCGAAGTGACCTGGTTGTCGTCGAGCCAGCCATCGAACCCGGGATCGGACTTGGCGGGTCGAGGTTTGAGGTCGTCGTTCATCCCCGGCAGCTCGAGCTCGCCGGTCGAATCGGAGTCGTGGTCGTCCATTACCCCTGAGAGTACTTCGGAATAGGATTCGAGCGCAGCATCTGGCGTTTCTCCCTCGGCTTCGAAAACTCCGTCAGCCTCCGAAGATGTCGAGGTGGCGTCGTCGTCCGAGATCGGGTCGTCATCGGTGCGCATTGGACAGCCTCCGTCAGACCTCGAGGAGCTCTTCTTCTTTGGCTAGGAGGATTTCGTCGAGGCGTTCGATGTGCTGGTCCGTCATTTCCTGGAGCACCTTCTCCGCCCGACGTATCTCGTCTTCGGAGACCTCTTCCGATTCGAGATGGTCCTTGCAGTGCCGTCGCACGTTCCGAATCGCGACACGACCGTCTTCGGCAAGATGCCGGACAAGACGAATCAGCTCCTTCCGACGCTCTTCGGTAAGGGACGGGAACGCGAGCCGAATCAAGTTTCCGTCGTTTGACGGGTTGAGTCCCAGGTCGGCCTCCTGGATGGCGCGCTCGATTGCCGGAATCGCCGTCTTGTCATACGGCTGAATCACTAGGAGCCGGGCTTCCGGCACGGAGAAACCCGCTATCTGCTGGAGTTGGGTCTGGGTCCCATAGTAGTCGACGGTGATCCGGTTCAAGAGCCCAGGATTGGCGCGACCGGTGCGAATGCCACCAAATTCCTGGGTTGTGTGCACGACCGCCTGATCCATCTTGTGGTCGGCATCTTTCAACACTTCGTTGATCACGGCGCCTCCTCAGCGAACCAGCGTTCCGACGTCCTCCCCGCGAACGGCTCTGACGATCTCGCCAGGGCGGTTCATGTTGAATACGCGGATCGGAAGGTTGTTGTCCATGCACATCGTAATGGCCGTGGCATCCATCACCCCAAGCTGGCGCTGTATCGCATCCATGTAGGTGACATCCGCAAGCAACTGAGCGTCGGCATTCGTCGCCGGATCGGCGTCGTACACACCATCGACTTTGGTTGCCTTGAGGACGGCGTCGGCACCGATCTCTGCGCCGCGCAGAGCGGCCGTGGTGTCCGTCGTGAAGAACGGGTTTCCGGTGCCTCCGGCGAAGATCACGACGCGGCCCTTCTCGAAGTGCCGGATGGCCCTCAGCCGGATGTACGGCTCAGCTACTTGCTGGATCGTGATCGCCGTCTGGACCCGCGCAGGAGATCCGGCCCGCTCAAGTGCATCACGAAGCGCAAGGGCGTTGATCACCGTGGCAAGCATGCCCATGTAGTCGGCGTTCGCCCGATCCATGCCCCCGGCAGCCGTCGATACGCCCCGGAAGATGTTCCCTCCGCCGACCACAACGCCGATCTCGTAGCCTTCGTTGTGGACGATTGATATCTCCTCGGCCACGCGCGCAACGATGGTCGGGTCGATCCCGTAGCGTGTCGCCGGATCGGCGAACGCTTCTCCAGAGAGCTTGAGAACGACCCTGCGCATCAGCCTTCCTCGCCGACCGCGACCCTGGACATCTTCGTGATACCGATGTTCTCCCCCATCCTCGCGGCGAGTTGCTTGACGAGTTCGTCGACCGTGCCGTCGAAGACCTCGGTCTTGATGAAGACCTGATCGTAGAGCACGTTGTCCTCGTAGAAGCTGTTGATCCGGCCTTCGACGATTCGTTCGACAATGTTCTCCGGCTTGCCCTCATTGACGGCTTGCGCGGCGATGAGGCGTTTCTCCTCTTCGACGATATCTTCAGGGACGTCCCCTCGACTGATCCACTTCGGTCGGGCGGCGGCGACGTGCATCGCGAGGTCGTTTGCAGCCAGCTGGAACACGTCACTCTTGGCGACGAAATCCGTCTCGGAGGCGAGTGCGACCATTGATCCAATCACCGGGCGACCGGCCTGGCGGTGCAGGTACGAGCCGACGGCTCCCTCCGTCTGAGCTCTGCCGGTCCGTTTCGCGGCGTCGGCGAGACCCTGCTCTCTGAGGAGTTCCTGCGCTCGTTCGATGTCCCCACCGGACTCGGCGAGGGCACGTTTTGCGTCCATCATCCCCGCGCCGGTGGCCTGGCGAAGGGCCTGAACGTCTTTGGCAGTGAAATCGCTCACGAGGCCTCCTTCGGATTCGGTGTCTCTTCGATCACCACACTCTCGACGACCGCGTTCTCGGCCTGTATCTCATCCAGGACAACGGCCTCGACCGGTGGCTTCGGAGTCGGCTCAGGCTTGGGTTTGGCGCCCTTGGTCGGAGCATCCTTTGCCGGTGCGTCCTTGCGTGCTGCTTCCCGGGTCTCGACCCCGTCTTTCGCGGCTTGAGCGATGACATCGGCCACGAGATAGGCCGTACGGATTGCATCGTCGTTGCCGGGAACCACGAGATCGATTGGATCCGGATCGCAGTTCGTGTCGACAATTGCGATCACCGGAATGTTGAGACGGTTGGCCTCAGCAACGGCGATGTGCTCAGCAATGACGTCGATCACAAAGACAACATCCGGAGGACGCTTCATGTCGCGGACCCCGCCGAGCACCAGGTGGAGCTTCTCCAACTCGCGGCGAAGGCGGAGACGTTCCTTCTTCGGGAGCGATTCCATCTCGCCGGACTTCTCCATCTGCTCGAGCTCGAGCATGTAGAGAATGCGCTTGTGGATGGTCTGGAAGTTTGTGAGCATGCCGCCGAGCCAGCGGTTGTTGACGTACGGCATGCCGGCCTTGATGGCCGCTTCTTCGATCGCGCCCTGTGATTGCTTCTTCGTGCCGACGAACAGCACGGTCCCGCCATCGACGACAGCGTCGCGCACGAGTGTGTATGCGGTCTCGATCTGGTCGAGCGTCTGACGAAGATCGACGATGTGGATCCCGTTTCGCTCCGTAAAGATGTACGGACGCATCTTCGGATTCCAACGACGGGTCTGGTGGCCGAAGTGCATTCCGGCCTCGAGCAGCTGTCGCATGCTCACCA
>CBFDAN010000163.1:0-4864 GCA_965602815.1 uncultured bacterium | reverse complement strand
GTTGCCGAGGGAGTAGTGCATCGCCAGTTGATCCGCTGCCTCTTCGGGATTCCCGTGCGTCGTATCGGCGATCGCCCGTGCGGCACGGCGGTGGAGGTCCTCGCGGCGGCGGTACGAAAGTCCGTCGTAGGCCACATCACGCACCATCGCGTTGCGGAATCGAAGAACGCCCGGCCCACTGTCCTCGATGAAGTCGCTCAAAACGATGCGCGTCGCGGCATCGAGCCGCAGCGTTTCGTCGGACAGGACCGCTCGGGCGGTAGATACCCGGAAGCTGCGTCCGAGAACCGATGCGTATCTGAGAACCCGCCGAGCGAGGAATGGGAGAGCATCGATGCTGGCGCTCAGAAGGGTGCCGATCGAATCCGGGAGCTCGTCCGTGTTGCCGGTCTCGGTCACGAGTCTCAGCAGTTCTTCGATGAATAGGGGGTTTCCTCCGGTGCGGGCACAGATCGCCAGCACGTCCTTGGGATGGAGCGGCGTTGCAGATGTGGCCGCGTTCACCAGTTCTTCGGTTTCGTCGGGGGAGAGGTTTTGGACCGCGATCACACTGCCCTCGGCCGGCAGGAACCCGCCGGCGTCGCCGCGCCGCGTGACGATCAGAACCCACGGGCGTTCATCGGCCGATTGCGCAAGGTAGGAAAGGAGATGGGATGACGCCTCGTCCATCCACTGGGCGTCTTCGACCTCGAGGAGGACGGGTTCGGTGACGAGCCGATCGAGCAGCGACACTACGGACGCGATGACCCGGCCCTGGCGAAACTTCGGGGCGATCTCTGCGACCTCGGGAGTGTCGGGAATGTCGATGTGAACCACTTCGGCAATCAACGGGAGCACCGGCAGCAAGTCCGGTGCGACTTCGGTGACCCGCCGCTCAAGGGCGATCGCCATCTCATCGTTGGCGACCCGCTCGATGCCGAGAATCGAGCGAAAAGGATCACGCAGAGGTCGATACGGCGTTGCCGACCCGTAGGGCTCGGCTCGCACTGTGATCGCGGGCAGGTCGGGGTACTCAAGAAGCGCCTGTCGCACCAGCCTGCTCTTGCCACTCCCGGCATCGCCGATCACCTTCACGATGTCACCCGAACCTTCGCCGACCCCGGCAACAACGCCCCGCAGCTCCTCGATCTCGACGTTTCGTCCGACGAACGGAAGCTCATCTCGAGCATCGGCCGACCGATCGCCGAGCTCCTCGCCAATCCCGTACGCCATCACGGGTTCCGCCTTCCCCTTAACCCGGAGCGGAGGAAGGGCCGCGGCGGCGAACAGCGTCCCCGAATGGTCCAGGACACTCGGTGTGGCGTAGATCGAGCGGGCTGGTGCAGCGGCCATGAGTCGAGCGGCGACATTGACCGTGTCGCCCATCACGGTGTAGGTCGCGCGAAACTCGGTACCCACTTCGCCGGTGAACACATGGCCGCGATTCACACCGAAATGAAGATCGAGCGCTGCTGGGGCGTCGGCCATGGCACGGATGGCCCGCAGGAGACGGCCCTCACCACCGTCTCGGGCGATGGGCGCACCGGCTACGAGAATGGCCTTCCCGCCGTCCTCGTTGATGTCCGTTCCGAGGAAGGTCACTTCCTCTTCCGCGGCGGCGGACTGGATGAGCGCCATCGTGTCGTCGATCGCTTCTGCGACCCAGTCGGCACCCTCGTCCACGAGTCGCTGATCGACACCACAGAAACGCAAGAAGCCGACGCTCGCGACCCGATGCTCTGGCTCCGTGTCCCCTGCTCCCAGGTACTCCCTCAGCTCGACCGGCACCCACGCCTTGAGACTCTCAGGGTCGCGAGCGTCGCGAGAGACCGGCCCGGGAGCCGCGCAGTGCGCTTTCCGCCATCGCAGGAGCCACCCGGCACCCTTGCGGCTGCCGATCGCATCCGCCGGCAGCTGATCACGCGTTCCTGCGCTGACCAGGATCTCGCCGGGATCAGCGGCTTTCTCCATCGCTGTGGTTGTTGTACCGCCGATGCCTGCAATCACGAGTTCTTGGTGCACCGATCCGACACGGAAGATGTGGATGGGACCGCTGTGGATGCCGACCGACATTCGAAGGCGCACACGACCAGCAGAGGTCGAACTGTTGGTCGCCGCTCGCAACGCGGAACGCATTTCAACCGCGGCGCTGGCACCTCTCATCGCGTGGTCATATCCAGTGAAACTGAGCAGGAGCGCGTCACCACCAAACTTGAGCAGGCTGCCGCCCTGGAGATAGGCGATCTCGAGCATGTTGGCGAAAACGAGATTGAGGACCGATGTGAGTTCTTCAGCCCCGATGCGGCCCCGACGGGCGAGCTTCTCTGAGAGGTTTGTGAATCCCGAGATGTCGACGAAGCACAACGTGGCATCGAGCTCCTGCCACCGCTTGCCCGGGGCGTCCATATCCCAGCTGGTGGCGATGCGCGGCACATAACGATCGAACGACGCGACTGACTCGATTGTCGATGTCATTGATGCCTGCCTCCCTCAAGAGACGGTACCAGCGGCACCCCTGTTCCGAGAGGGTGATTGCGGGACCTCCCCGATGACCGGAGCCGGCGGCTGCGAGCAGACCGGATGGCCCGGTGCACTGCATCTCACCAGCCGCCGACCGATCTTGCTAGCGCGGAGTCGTCACCGCTTGATGGCCTCGACCAGGCGGGCCACGTCGTTGTCCGTGTTGTAGAGATGGAATCCGACGCGGAGGCGACCGGAGCGGAATGCAACCCTGAGCCCCTCGAGTCTCCCCGGGTCGAAACCCTCACCGAGGTCGATCGAGACGATCGCCGAGTTCCTGGGTTCCATGCCAATCTGCGCGAGCAGCGAGTTGGCCAATCCAAGGTTGTGGGCGTGGATCGCGTCAATACCGATTTCCTCAACCAGTTGCAGCGCAGGCACGGTGCCAACCCAGGCAAGCCAGCCGGGCGACAGATCCAAGCGACGAGCGTCGGGGGCAAGGCGAAGCGGCATCCCATAGATACTGTCCCATGGGGAGTCGCCGGCGTACCAACCGGCATACAGAGGAAGGACACGCTCCAGCAATTCCGGGCGTACGGACATGAACGCCGTGCCGCGTGGGCTGAGCAGCCACTTGTAGGCGCCGGTCACCACGAAGTCGAAGTCGGTCGCATCCAACGGGAGCCATCCGATCGCCTGGGTCGCATCCACCAGCGTGAAGGTGTCGTTCGCCGAGGCCGCGTCCTTGATGGCCGTCAGGTCGGCCACTCGTCCATTCAGCGACTGCACGGCACTGAACGCCACCAGGTCGGTTCCTCGGTTGATGGCCGAAGCGAGATCCTCGAGCGGCACGCTCTTGATATCAAGGGCGAGATCCGTCCGGGCAAGAAACGGAAAGGTGACGGATGTGAACTCACCCTCCGGAATGAGCACGCGCGAGCCCGACGACAGGACCGTTGCCGCCAGGCCGACGTGGGCCGACACCTGACTGCCAACGGTCACCCATTCGACCGGTGTCGAAACGATTCGGGCGAACAACCGGCGAGCCGCCGCCACGTCCTCGTCGTAGTCAGGTGGTTCGGCCCGACCGGCCTGCCAGTCGGCGATTGCCTCGTCCATCGCCGCGACCGTGCCCGCTGAGGGCAAGCCAAGGCTCGCCGTGTTGAAGTAGCCCGCGGCGCCGGCGAATCGGCTTCGGATCTCGGCATCGATCATCCCGGCATTATCGGG
This sequence comes from uncultured bacterium, assembly GCA_965602815.1. GTDB lineage: Bacteria > Actinomycetota > Acidimicrobiia > Spongiisociales > UBA5794 > JAHEEL01. Next base: position 1,195 of record CBFDAN010000163.1, on the reverse strand, counting down.
GAATCCCGACGCCAACTGAAACTGGGCGGCGCTGCCCCGCTCCCGAGATCGATCCACTGTCCACTCTTCGGGATCACACCCTCCACGTCCCGGCATTGAATCTGGTTCCGGCGACCCCACACAACCTGCCGGCATCGTTGACGAGCTTCATCGGCCGAAGACTCGGAAGCTCGACACACCGGAGTTCTTGCTCCGTGCTTCTACGGGACCACTGTCGCGCGTTCGGTCTCCGCCGAGACGAGGAGAAGGCGCAGCTGCACCGGTGATGACAGGTGTTCAGCGAGGTCCTCAGCGAGCGAATCCACGGCGACAGCATCAATCGAACTCGCGACCACAACATCGACCATCGTGAAGCCATCATCGACCTGGACTTCGACGTCGACTACCTCCGTCGCCGAACCCCGGTCGGCCACGTAGTCCTCCACGACCGCAGTGACTTCGTCCGTCGGATCCGTAACCGGGAGAACGGCCCCGCGACCGAACTGCATGGGGAGCACAACGATGATCGTGGCGATGGCCGCCCAACTCACGCCCCGCAGGATCTGGGTGTGGCCCTTGAGCGGATTTCGGCCAGGCACAAAACCCGCAGCGATGAACGTCGCGGATGCTGCGATCACGATGCCGACCACGTTGGCGAGAAACAGCAGGGTTGAGCCGAGCGCGAGCTGCCATTCAGTGAGTTGCAGCGTGATACCCACAACCGCGAGCGGCGGAACGAGAGCGACGGCGACGGCAACACCGGTCAGTACATCCGAAGCGTGCCGCCTGACCTGACCGTACGCACCTGCCGCCCCGGCAGCCAGGGCAATTCCGAGGTCGAGAAGGTTCGGGGATGTGCGCGCCATCAACTCTGCCGGAAGCGGCGTCGCCCGGCCCGGAATGAGGAAGGAAATCAGTGCAGCGAGCAGCACTGCAAGGAGCGATCCAGCGGCAACAAGGAGCGCACGGCTCACGATTCTGCGCGGCCAGCCCATGACGATCGCTGCCGCTCCGCCGAGGACGGGGACCATGAGCGGAGCGACGAGCATCGCTCCGATGACGACCGCGGTGGAGTCCCCGAGGATGCCGAAGACGGCGATTGCCGTGGAGAGCATCATCAGCGATACGAAGCGGGTGAAGAACTGCCGACGTGGCATTCCATGAGGGAACAACTGGTCGATGACTTCCCGCCGCTCGGCATCCTGGAGCGGTTCAC
>CBFDAN010000162.1:0-4884 GCA_965602815.1 uncultured bacterium | reverse complement strand
GTGTGTCGTTGTTGAGGTGGAGGTAGCGGCTCCGCCATCCGCCGTCATGGGTCACTTCGATGTAGAAGCCCCCCGTTGCAGACCAATCAACGGCGGTGATCTGGCCGGGGGCGGTCGCAAGCACCGGCGCCATCTTCGGCGCGAAGAGATCACCACCTTCGTGGAGACGCTCTCCCCCGCTGCGGGCGGCGCCGAACGTGTCGGCGAACTGCGCGGGAGCGTCGATCGGATAGACCAACGGGAATGGCGGGGTGAAGGCGGGTGGGTGAGTTCCATACTCGGCCGCGAAAGCTCGGCTTGGCAGAACCGCAACAAGCATGACGAACACCGCGGTCAGCACCGCGAGGTGCAGCAATCCCGACGTCCGCTGAATCATGCGCCCAGGATACTTGGTGTGGTCTGCGAAGCGGCGCTCACGCCGATTCCCGGTGCTCTCCGAGTCCCACGCGAGTGGGATCGCCGCGTCGTGACCGGTGGAACGTTGGAGCCGGGCCAATGCCACGGTAGCCGCCGGATCTCAGCGGTCGAGTGACTTCTACGACCCGGTGTCCGTGTCACCAGTCTTGACGGAGTCGATGTCCTCACCGATGAGAACCCGGTCGATCGTTCTCGCGAGAAGGTCGTAGTTCACGGGTCCGATGACCTTGCCGACCACATTGCCGTCACGATCGATGAAGAACGTCTCCGGAAGGCCTGCGACACCGTAGGCGAATGCGGCACGGGACCCCTCGTCGAGGCCGTAGATCGTCTCGGGACTCGCCCCGTACCGGTTCAAATACGACAGCGCTTGGCCCTGTTCGTCCTGGGTGTTCACCGCGAAAAAGGTCACATCGAATTCGGCGTACTCGGCAGCGGCGGAGTTGAGCGCGGCGTGCTCGACGCGGCATCCGGTGCACCACGATGCCCAGAAGTTGACGACGACGACGTCGCCGAGGTGGTCGGCGAGACGAACCTCGCCGGTACCGTCGAGTTGATCGACCACGATTTCGGGCGCAGGTTTGTCGATGAGCGCCGACCCGACGACCGTTGGGTCGGAACCGAGGCTTCCCGCCAGGGCGACGCCAACCACCACAATGATGAGTCCGCCGGCGACGACCAACCAGAAGAGGCGATTGCTCATCCGCGAGCCTCTGCGAGCATGGCCACCGCGTCTTCGCGAACCTCTTCCGGAAGCTCGTAGGTCAGCAGCTTCTCGATCGGCACGATCGTGCCATCCAGGTCTCCGGATTCGTATCGGATGTTGGCAAGGAACCAGTAGGCCTGGGGGTACTCGGGTTCGATCTCGATGGCGCGCACGACGTAAGGTTCGGCACCCTCTGGATCACCCAACAGGAACGTGAGCCACCCCACCCATGCCACGGTCGACGGTTCGTCAGGCTGCTGTTCGAGCGCGATCTCGTAGTGTCTGAGCGCACTCTCCAGGTTGCCTTCTTCCAGGTAGCGGTTCGCTAGCGCGATCCTCATCCCGGGAACGTCCGGGTTCTGAGCGACGACAACCTCCATCTGTTCCGAGGTCACGGAATCTAGGTCGTCGCTGGTCTGCCCCTCCAGCACCTCCGAGGCCACCTCCGTAGCCACTCCGTCCGACATCTCGCCGGCGGGTGTCCGTTCCTGGAGCGAAAAGACCGCGACGACCGTCACCACGATCACCGCACTGCCCACGATCGCGGTTCCGGCGATCGAACGCCCCTTTGAACGGCCTTGCCGTGCCGGAGTGCCGCCTGCATCGACCTTGTCGCCGTCATCTGCGGCTGACCCACTCGCCCCAATCGCGGCAAGCTGGTTTTCGAGGGAAGACCGCTCCGATCGGTAGACCGACCGGAGACGATTCGCGGTGTCGTCATCGATTTCACCGAGCTGGACCTGTTCGTCAATTTCCGCCAGGTCTCGATCCACCTGTGCGATCTGGTCGGTGATACGTGCAGCGTTCAAGTCTCTACTCCTGCCGACGTGCGGTCTTTTCGCCGCAAACCGAATATCGCGAATCCACCGATGACGAGCACACCGAGTGGCACCGCCCAGAGCGCGATCCCCCAGCCGGTGCTCGGCGGGTCGAGGAGGACCTGCTCTCCGTAGCTCGCAACAAACATGGCAATGATCTCGTCATCGGTGCTCCCTGCGGCGATCTCGTCGTCGATCCGCGCTCGCAGATCCTTGGCAAGATCAGTCTGAGATCCCGCTATCGACTCGCCGGCGCATATCGGACATTTGAGGCGGATCGACAGGTTGTAGGCCCGCGCTTCGGGATCCGGTGCAGGCTCATCGCCCGGCCAAAGGCCGACGACGAGCACGCTGAGAGCGATGATCGGCACGATCAGCCAGACGAGGCCTCTGGTTCGGTCAGACATCGACTGGCTCCGCTTGCTCATCGTATTCTGACGCTGTGACCTGCCTCCTGGGTTTGCGACCGAGCGCAAGCGCGCCGCCGGCGACGATGATGAGCCCCCCGATCCACAACAGCCACTGGAACGGGAATATCAGCACCTTGAGGCGGATCCCGCTCTCGTCGAGTGCTGCAAGAGACAGATACACATCGTCAGACCAGGTCGTCCACACCTGGGGGGTCGTGATCACCTGGCCGAATTTGGGATACTCGTGCAGCCTCGGCTCGAGCACCTGCCGGGTGTCGGAGCACGTCGTGTCGAGGACAGCGACCCTCGCCCCTGCAACATTACGTTCCGGCTCGACCCGCGAGAAGCTCTCGAGATACTCGACGCAGTAGCCCTCGACGATGGCCGTCTCGCCGACGGCCAGCGGAATCTCGGTCCGGGTGGCAAGGATCGATGTGGTTGCGATCGCTACAACGCTGAGCGCCACGCCGATGTGCGCGACCTGCCCTCCCCAGAAGCCTTTCTCATTGCGGACTGTCGACCACAGTGACGTCGGCCACGACTTGCCCCCGCCGTGTGCTCGTGCGGCCTGGTGGAAATAGAAGGCCACAGTGTTGCCGATCACGAATCCGGCGAGGCCGACGATCGCCACGACCCCGACCGAGCGCACCCCGACCAGCACGGTGAGTGCGGCGCTCGCCAGACCGATATTGAGACCGACCCTCGTCCGCTGCCACAACACCTTCCCGGTCGCAACCCGCCACGGCGCCGTGGCCCCGGTTCCGATCGCGAGAAGCACCAAGAAGGCGATCGGGACGGCGACGCGATCGAAGAACGGCCGTCCAACGGCAACCTCGCGTCCCGTAAACGCCTCGACGAGCAACGGATACATCGTCCCGAAGAAGACGGTGAACCCGAACAGTGTCATCAGGAGACTGTTCACGAGAATGAATCCTTCGCGCGAAACCAGGGAATCGAGGCGTGGCGAAGAGGCCACAACGTCCGATCGCATGGCAAAGAGCGCGAAGGATCCGATCAAGATGATGCCCAAGAACCCGAGCAGGAGCGGCCCGACGCTCGAGAGAGCGAACGCATGAACCGACGCGATGACCCCGGATCGGGTCAGGAATGTCCCGAAAACCGTGAGAGCGAAGGTCATGATCACGAGGACGTAGTTCCACGCTTGAAGCACCGATCGCCGCCGCTGGACAACAGCGGAGTGAATGAACGCGGTAGCGGAGATCCACGGGAGCAGCGCGGCGTTCTCAACCGGATCCCACGCCCAGTAGCCGCCCCATCCGAGCACCTCGTAGCTCCACCAGCCACCGAGAAGAATGCCGGCGGTGAGGAAGATCCAGGCGACCAGCGACCAGCGATGCGTTCGCTCGAGCCAGGTCCGCTCTCGTTCGGATCGAATCAGTGCGGAGATTGCGAACGCAAACGGCACGGTGAAGCCGACATAGCCGACGTACAAGAGAGGCGGATGGACCGCCATCAGGATGTGATTCGCGAGCAGTGGATTCGGGCCGACCCCGTCCGCCGGCGCCGCCGAGGCTGCGAGCGGGAACCATGACGACTGCGAGCAGAAGCCGTTCACAACTTCCGTGCAGACGGAGAAGGGGTTCGCTGCGGTTGCCATGAGCCCGAACCAGAACACGGCGACCGCACCCATGATCCCGAGCGCCAGCACGCCGAGGCCGTCACCGGACTTGACGGTTCGCCACACCAGCCACGTGAACACGGAGAGCATGAGGCCCCACAGCACGACGCTCCCCTCGAGGGCCGCCCAGCCGGCGGCGAACAGGAAGACGAACGGTGTGCCCAGCGCCGTGTTCTTCGCAATGTAGGCCACGTTGAAGTCGTGAAGCAGGATGCCGATCTCGAGAATTGAGAATGCAGCCACTCCGCCGATCGCGAGTCCGTACGCGGGGATCTTCAAGCGCGCCGGGTCGGGCATCGGATCTCGGGAAACGCGGATGCCCTGAACGACGAGCGCTACCGCCGAAACAAGCGCGACCAGGATCGAGACATAGCCGAAGAACGCGGTCACGCTTCGTCCGTTCCGTCTCCGTAGGGATGCTCGGGGTCGTACTCACCCTCATCGGTGCTATAGGTCTCGTCGTGCTTGACCAGCATGGTGTTCGAATGGAATTGGCTCCCGTCCCATGTTCCTTCGACGACGACGCCGATGCCCTCCTGGAAGAGCTGCTGGGGTGCACCCGTATAGACGACCGTGATCGCCTCCCGGCCATCCGTCACCTCAAACGTGACGCCGGTGGTGCTGTCGGTAACGGTGCCGGGCACAACCTGCCCGCCGAGCCGCAGCCGATCGTCGCCGGCCTCGACTTCGTTGAGTTCGGTTGGCGTGTTGAAATAGACGAGGCTGGCATTCAGGCTCACGATGAGCACCGCCAGTACAACCACAACGATCCCCGCCGGAACAATGAACTTCCAGTACCGCTTCATTCGACCCTTCCGATTGCTCGACGGGCATTCCTGATGCGCACAATGATGGACGCGCTGTAGACCGCAAGACTGCCATACGCAACGGCGT
>CBFDAN010000161.1:0-4891 GCA_965602815.1 uncultured bacterium | reverse complement strand
ACGAGTCCTGCTCGAACCACTTCATCCAATACGGCGCTCTCGCCGGACTGGAAGGAGATCAGACCGAGGTCCAGGCGATCCTCGACACACTCCACGCTCGGAGAGATGCTGCGGTTGATGCCCTGAACGCTATTGACGGCATTCACAGTTTCACACCGAACGCCACGTTCTACCTGTTCCCGAATGTGACCGAGGTGATGGAGCGAAAGAGCATGACCGACTACGAGGTCTTCCGACGTGCGGCCCTCCACGCCACGGGTGTGTCGTTCACCACCCGCCTCCACTTCGGCCGCGAGATCCCGGGTGAACCGAACCGGTACATCCGCTTCGCCTACTCAGGCATCGACGTCCCGGACATCCAGGAGTCACTCGCTCTGTTCAAGGACTGGGCGGAGGCCTGAAAGTGGAGACTTGAGACTCGAGATCCGAGACTTGAGACTGTCTCGGGTCTCGGGTCTCGGGTCTCGGGTCTCGGGTCAAGCGCTTCCGATCGCGTTCGGCTCACGCACGAGGATCGCGAACTTGGTGGACCCCATCATCTCGCTATCGGTGGCAAACCGCGAAACCTCTGCGAACCCGGCGTTCGACCACACACGCAGGGCGCGCTCGTTGCCCGCCGCGATCGTCACCCGAAGTTGCCGGGGCTCGAAAGCTTCGGTGGCGAGAGCGATGGCCGCCGCTGTGTAGCGATGGCCGGCGCCGGATCCGGTTCGAGAAGGTTTGACGCCGAGGCCGATGTCAAGTGCGTCGACGTTGTAGTCACCACCGGGAACCTGCGCGTCGTGGCCGAACGTGCAGTACCCCACAACATCGTCGCCGTCGACGAGTGTATGGCAGTGGATGTCCGCCCCCAGGAAGTACACAACGGCCTCGTCCGGTTCCATCGCGATGTTGTAGACGTCGTAGGGCGGGTCGTACCGCCAGGTCACGAACTCGCGAACATCGGCGTCGGCCACAGGCCTCAGTCTGATGGTCATCACTCCCCCGTCCGCAGCGCCAGATCCGTGGTTACCGATCCTTCACGAGGGCGTCCAGGTAACTCCTGATCCGCTGGATCTGGCCTTCGCCGTCGAGACCGGCCTCGTGAACGACCATGTCACCGACGCCGGAACTCAGGTAGCGGCCGTTCTGGAAGGGATACATCGTGTTTGCCCTTCCCAGCTCGCTACGGATCCAGCGGTAGGTGGTTGGAAGCGTGAAGCCGGTAATACCCATCGCCTTCTGCGCCACTGCGTCCGGAAATATCGCGTGTTGTTCAGTCGGCGAGAGCCGATCGAACAACTCCGACGACGCGACCAAGTACACGTCGACGTCGATCCCGGCTTCCTCCAGCAGCGGCAGCGTCTCGTCGACGAACGCGTAGGTCACGGCAGATCCCTGCAACACCAGTGAGACGTCCGGCGTGCCGGCAGCACTGCGCAGCTTGTAGACCCCCTGGGAGGCCATCTCGACGGGTGCCAGACCGAGCGCTTCGCGGTCGGGAACGGTCTCTCCGGGACGCGTAACAAACGGGGCGACGATCGCCGGGCGGGCCTGGAACGCCGCAGCTACCAGCGGCCACATCTCCGCGGGCTCCCACGGGGTCAATGTGATGGCTGTGCCTCCGACGAAGTTCTCTTGCAAGAGCTGCAAGGCCTGGGGATCGGCGTGGGTTGGACCATCCTCTCCGGTCTTCATCCCTGCGTGAGCACACACGAGGACGAACGGCCGGTACGGACCAGGTTCGGTCTCCTGGCGCATCTGGTTCCCGATTGCGTGCAAGCGGGCCGCGATGTGTCCCAGCGGAGCGAGGAACGCCCCGTATGACGCCACGGCCCCCACATGGTCTCCGAATGCCGACACGCCACTCAGCACACACGACAGTCCATCCTCGCAGATCCCTCCGACGGACAACGACCGAGCATCCGGGTTGTCGATTCGGTGGTAGAAACCTTCGGGGAACCCCGCGGCCACGTCTGAGATCGCGGTCGATCCGAGCAGGTCTGCAGCTCCGACCAGGATCGCACCACCGGACTCCTTGTTCAGATAGCCGAGACTCCGGCCCAGCGCCTGTCGGAGCGCCAGCTTGTCGCCCGGCTCCAGCGCCAACTCATCCGGTACTCCAGACGGATCGGCGGCCGCGTAGACCCGCTCCACATCCGGCGCCCCTCCACGCTGCGTGCGTCCCCGGGCGTCCAACCGGTCCTTCGCCGTGTTGAGGCGATCGGCCAGCACCGCCGTCATGCCGTCGGCTTCCATCAACGCTCGGTATCGCTCCAGCGTCGCCCACTCGGCCGCTTCGACCGCCACAGGGTCTGATCCGTCCGCGCTCGGCAGGGAATCCGTGGCGTCGCCGAACAGCGGGCGCTGGGTCGCGAAGTACTCTTCGCTGCACATCTTGTGGCCGCCACCGTGCGACTTCTTGCCTTCGATGCCGTACTGCCAACCCTTTGTCGTGCGATACACGATGGCGGTTGGCTGTCCGTTGTCCATGTCGGCTGCCATCCGCTGAGCCGTCAGCACGAGGGCGAAATCAAAACCGTCGGGCACGTGGATCACGTTCCAGTCGTGGAGATAGAAGAACTCACACGGATCCCACTGCACGTATTCGCCGGGCCGGTCACCTTCCCGGGTGACCGCGTCCGAATCGATCGCGGCCTGATTCCAGTCCAGGTGCACGACCGCGTTTGAAAGGCCCGAGGTACCCGCGAACGCCGCCGCTTCTGCCGCTCGTCCCGGTGTAAGGCCTCCTTCACCTTCGATCAAATGGACGCTGGGGGCGTTGTCCCCGTAGGCGTCGGCAGCGGCCACTGCCAGTCCCAGAGACGAACCGACTCCGATCCCCGACGCACCCGTGGACAGCTTCACGAACGGCGTGGCCGGAGTCGGATGTCCGTCGAGCGCCTTCGATTCGAACTCGCGGAACAGCGGGGTCGGTTGGGTCACGTTGCGCCGGAACCCGAGCAGGTCCTCGAAGCGCAGCCGCAGGTTCGTCTCAGCGGGCAACAACTCAGGTCGAGCGATCCGTGTGATCTCATCCCGCAACGCCCACATGGCGTACAGACCCATCGCCTTGTGCCCCGCGGAGTAGGAGATCAGATCCTGATCCCTGCGGTTCGGATCACCGATGTCGTAGTCCATGCCGTTGAACAACAGCCCTGCCACGATGTGCCCCGACGAAATCGATCCGCCCGGGTGTCCAGACTGGGCGTAGTTGAACAAGACGGCGCACAACGCCCGATAGAACTCGTCGAACCGCTCCAGGGCCGCCAGATCATCCGGCGTCACTCCCACCGGCTCCGCAACCTCTACCCACGTCGCTCTTCGCGGTCCGAACATCCGACTCATGATCAGCTCAACTCCTCTTCTGGCTCATCCGATGGCGGCACAACCCGGCAAATTGCAGCCAGGCTCGCGCACACTCGATAGCCTACTTGCTCGCTCCACTGGCACTTCCGGCGAGCCGTCGGCGGCATCTGTCAATACCGCCCGACCTCGTCCCTCATCGGTCGTCGACGGCCGTTGATCCCTGGTCGCCCAGCAGCGCTTCGTAGTCGCCCGGAGTGTTCACGTCGCGGGGCGCTTCGACCTGTGCTACCAGTCGGACAACGCGGTCGTCGTCTGTCTCGATGAGGAGGTGACCGAGTACCTTCTCTCCGGGAGTTTGCGCCGCAACCGCAACCGCTTCGCGTGACAGGAGGAGCGGATGCGCGATCCGGTCCACATACGCAGTCACAGCAGCCCAGGGATTCGTCTCACCCCAGAGTCCGACCATCAGATCGATTACGTCGGCCCGAATCGTCGGAAGGTCGCCTGGCACGAGGATGAATGCGGGTGCGTCGGGATCCGCGGCTGCAGCGGTGAGGAACGACGACATGTTCCCGCGCCGATAATCCGCGTTGCGCACAACGGTTGCCCGATCGGCGACGATTGAGTCTTCGACCAGGTCCGCGTTCGCACCTGTGACGACGATCACCCGGTCAATGTTGCTCGCCTCGACGGCCGCGAGGGTGGCGTTCAGGACTGTGGTTTGCCGGAACGGCAACACCAGCTTGGGTTTCCCCATTCGCTCGGCCGCGCCTGCGGCGAGCACCACTCCCGTGACCGGCCATTCCATTCAGATGCCTGCGATGTCCTCGGGCCGGACCGGCACCCGCGAAAGCGGTCGACCGGTGGCAGCTCGGATCGCCGCGACGATTGCCGGAGTTGAGCTGATCGTCGGAGACTCGCCAATGCCCTTCGCCCCGAACGGACCCCAGTGGTCGCCCGCTTCGACGATGCGGGTCTCCACGGCCGGTGCATCGAGGAAGGTCGGGATCAGGTAGTCCGTGAAGGTGGGGTTCAGAATGATCCCCTCGTCGATGATGAGCTCCTCCATGACGGCAAGCCCGACACCTTGCATGATTCCACCTTCGAGCTGTCCGGTGATCGCCTGCGGGTTCAGCGCGGTCCCGACGTCTTGGGCCGTATCCACACGAACGACGCGCAGCAGACCCAACTCCGGGTCGACGTCGACCACCGCGCGATGCGCTGCGACGACGAACCCGGCGTGGACATCACCTTGGCCGTTCTCGTCCGGCGGGAACGTCTCTGGATGACGGAACTGCACGTGGTGCTCGACCGGGCCGGAGCTGCACACATCTTCGATCGTTGCGACCTGCTTCCCGGCTCGATATACACCGTCGTCTCGAAGCTCATCGCCGTCGTGGTCCGCCAGGATCTGGCCACGAAGACCGACGGCAGCCGCGTGCACCGCTCCCCCGGTCATCTGGGTCTGGCGCGACGCAGATGTCGAACCGGCAGATCCGATCTGTGAAGTGTCATCCCAGACCACAGCGGCCTGGTCGGTGCCCAGCACCGTCCGTGCGATCTGCTGGCACACCGTCACGAGGCCTTGCCCGACCTCCATGGC
>CBFDAN010000160.1:0-4902 GCA_965602815.1 uncultured bacterium | reverse complement strand
GCAGATCTTCGCCGATCACGGCGATGAGATCGCCGCTGTCATCACCGAACCCGTCCAGGGCGCCGGTGGTGTGTGGCCGGCGCAACCCGGATACCTCCAGCATCTGCGCGACCTGTGTGACACATACGGCGCGTACCTCATCCATGACGAGGTCATCACCGGCTTTGGCCGCCTCGGCGAGTGGTTCGGCAGCCAGTACTACGGCGTGACCCCGGACATGATCACGTTCGCGAAGGCGGTCACGTCGGGGTACATCCCCTTCTCCGGTGTCATTGTCGGCCCTGCGGTGAAGTCGGCGCTCGAGGCCAACGAAGGCTTCTTGCTGCGTACCGGCTACACCTACTCGGGCCATCCCGTCGCGGCAACCGCTGCCTTGAAGGCCATCGAGATTCAGGAACGGGAAGGGTTGCTCGCCAGAGCGACCGAGATTGGCGCCCGATTGGAGAACGGCTTGTCCGGCCTCTTCGACGACGGCCTGCTGGTCAACGTGCGCGGTGCAGGCGCGGTCTGGGGAGTCACGGTGCCCGACGGTGTTGACGCCGTCGTCACACGGGATCGTCTCCTGGCCGAAGGAGTGATCGTGCGGCCGCTGCATCCCTACCTGCTGATGTGCCCGCCGCTCGTCATGTCGGACGAGCAGATCGATGAGATGGTTTTGGGGATGCGGAACGTCCTCGCAACAAGCTGAACAGGAACCGGCCTCGACACCGCAAGGTGTTCGAGGGCCAATGTGGAGGTGAGTGATGATTGTCGGAGCCCCGAAGGAGATCAAGAGTGCCGAGCGCAGAGTCGGCTTGACTCCTGCATCTGTGCGCGAGCTCGTCGCCCATGGTCACACAGTGATCGTCGAGACGGGCGCCGGCATTGGCATCGCAGCATCTGACGATGACTACATCGCGGTCGGCGCTTCGATCGCGTCGACGGCTGTTGAAGTGTGGTCGAGGGCGACGATGATCGTGAAGGTCAAGGAACCCCAGGCCGTTGAACGCGCTCGGCTCCGACCCGATCACGTCTTGTTCACCTACCTGCACCTGGCTCCCGATCCAGAACAGACCAAGGATCTCGTCGCCAGCGGTGCGACGTGTATCGCGTATGAGACGGTCACCGACGACGCGGGCGGACTGCCCCTCCTCGCTCCGATGTCGCAGGTCGCGGGGCGGATGTCCGTCCAGGCCGGTGCGCATTGCCTCGAGGCGCCGCATGGCGGCGCCGGTTTGCTCCTCGGCGGAGTTCCGGGGGTGATGCCGGCGAGCGTGGTCGTGATCGGCGGCGGTGTTGTCGGCGAGAACGCGATTCAGATGGCCGCCGGCCTCGGCGGTGATGTCGTCGTGCTCGATAGGAGTGTCCCGGTGTTGAACCGGCTCGCTCGACACTTCGGGAACTCGCTCGAGACGGTGTACTCGACCCGTGCCGCGGTCGAGGAACTCGTACTCCAGGCCGACCTCGTCATCGGCGCCGTGCTCGTCAAAGGTGACCGGGCCCCGACGCTCGTGACCGCAGACATGGTCAAGCGAATGAAGCCCGGGTCGGTCCTGGTTGACGTCGCGATTGATCAGGGAGGTTGCTTCGAGACGTCGCGGCCGACCACACACGAGGATCCCACGTACGTCGTCGATGATGTGGTCCACTACTGCGTCGCCAACATGCCGGGCGCCGTGCCGCAGACATCAACACACGCGCTCAACAATGCAACCCTTCCATTCACGCTGGCGTTGGCCGACAAGGGAGCGAAGCAGGCGATGCTCGACGATCCGCACCTGCTCGGAGGCCTGAACGTGTGCGGCGGGGTCGTGACCGAGGAGCACGTCGCCACGGCGTTGGGCTACGACTACGTCGACCCGGCAACGGCGCTCGAGGAGAACTGCAGCGCGGCCGGCTAGTCAACGACCGTTCGCCGGGCTACGAGGTTGTGACCGCCAGGACCGAGCATTCGGCCCCCAGCATGAACGCCAGCGGTGTGCTGCCGAGCAGGAACTTGCCGGTAGTGCTTCGCTTCTGATAGCCGATGACGATGAGGTCCGCATTGCGCTCCGCCGCGACGTGCAGCGGATCCTTTGGCGGCACCTGTCGCGAACCCCGGGTACGCGTTCCACGGATCGGTGTCTGATTTGGGTTTACTGTCGCTGGTAGCACCCATAGACGAAGTGTTGAACCTTCCCCTGCGGGGTCGCATGGGCCTCACGCTCGAACCGCAGAGGTCGGAACCCGTCACCGAGCAACTCGCTGAGCGTCTCTTCGCTGTAGCGCTGAACCGGCAGACCGCTGCATTGCTCTGGCCCATCGGGTGAGAACGTGGCGACGATCGCGACACCACCAACCAGCAGGCTGGCGCGCATCTGGTCGACGTATCGCTGTTGCCCATCCGCATCCGTCAGGAAATGGAATGCGGCACGGTCATGCCAGACCTCATAGGTACGCTCAAACGGATGCCGGGTGACGTCTGCTGCGATCCACTCCACGGCGTCGCCTGAAAGACTCAATCGCTTCTTGGCGACCGCAAGAGCTTGCTCGGATATGTCCAACACGGTCAGGTCTGTGTATCCGGCGTCCAGCAGATGGTCCACGAGCAGTGAGCTGCCTCCGCCAATATCAATCACCGGAGAGTTCAAGTCAGCACCGAAGCTGAGGATGAGCTCGATAGAGATCGACGGAGTCTCTTGGTACCAGGCGAATGATTGAGGATCGCGAGTCTTGTGAACCGTCTGCCAGTGTGCTCTCTCGTGGGCTCCCGATGTTTGGCGCGCCATGTCCACGATGGTACGCGTCGGCGCCGCGACATTGCATCCAACGTGCCACACCCGCCACCCACTTGGCTGTGATGCCGGAGAGACTCGTCGAAGCGTTGCCATGGCCCCTTGATTCGACAGGGAATATGGGCAGCTTCTCGGTGTGGTGCCTTCGGGACTGTTTGCTGCAACGCTGTCGGCGCTCGGTGCAGGACCGGTAGTAGCGTCCTGGGGAGATGACCGATCACGAACGACTTGCGGCCGACGTGTTCGGTATCCCCGGCGAACACACACCCCTGCCGGGTGAGATCGACGAGAACACGAAGATCACCACATCAGACGGCCGGGGCTACCTGCTGAGAATCTCGCCATCGGAAACTGACGCTGCAGCGCTGCTCTTTCGACGAACGGTCCTCGACGCGGTGGACGCTGTTGGCGCCGCCACGCCGACAGGGATTCCCACGGTCGATGGAGCAACATGGGCGACGCTCGACGACGGGCGAATCGCTCACTTGTACTCATGGGTCGACGGTATCGCCTACAGCGAGGCCGGCCGACCACCGGAGCTTGCGCACGAGATCGGTGTTGCGGCAGGGGTGATTGTGAACGCGCTCGCCGCCCTCCCGGCGGGACCGCGTCCGTCAGGTTTCCTCTGGGATCTCGGGGATGCGGCAAGGATCATCAGGGAGCGCGTGGAGGCCATCGACGATCTGCGCCGCCGGCGGTTCATCGAACGTGTGGTGGCCAGGTGCGAAGCGATCGCGTTCCACGCACTTCCACGCCAAGTGGTCCACAACGATCTGAACGATGAGAACATCCTGGTTGGCGATGGAGTGATCTCCGGGGTGATCGATTTCGGCGACGCGATCGAGACCGTCAGGGTTGCCGAGCTCGCCATCGCGTGTACGTATGCGATGTTCGACCAGGACGATCCGGTCGCCGTCGCCAGCGAGGTCGTCTCAGGGTACCGGTCGGTAGCACCGCTCGAAGAAGCAGAGGCCGACGTCCTCCTCGACCTGATCCTGGCTCGCCTCGCCACGTCGGTGACTGTGTCGGCATCTCGCGGCGGCGCCAACCCGCACCACACCATCAGCGAGAAGCTCGCATGGGACCTACTCGAACGCCTCATGGCCGGCGACCTCGACGCCATCTCCGAGGAGCTCGCCGCCGCTGGTGGGGAAGTGAGAACTCCTAACCCGCATCGGACCAGCCTCCTCGCTCAGCGCTCGACGCTCGGACCCTCGCTGAGCCTCAACTACGAGGAGCCCCTCACCATCGTCCGGGGCAGCGCCCAATACCTGTTCGACGAACGTGGCAGGCGCTATTTGGACTGCGTCAACAACGTGTGCCACGTCGGACACAGCAACCCGCTGGTCGTAGCAGCAGGTGCTAACCAGATGTTCGTGCTCAATACGAACACTCGGTACTTGCATGCTGAAGCCCTTCGATACGCCGAACGGATCCTCGCAACCCTCCCCGATCACCTTGATCGGGTGTTCCTCGTCAATTCGGGCAGCGAGGCCAACGAACTTGCGATTCGCCTCGTTCGAACGGCTACCGGGCGGACGGACATGGTGTGTCTCGACCACGGCTACCACGGCAACACGTCGACGCTGATCGACGTGAGTCCCTACAAGTTCAACGCCCTGGGCGGAGCCGGGCAGCGCTCATGGGTCCATGTGCTCCCGTCTCCCGATCCGTATCGCGTCCCGGAGTTCAGCGGTTTCGAGGGCCCTGCAAGGTATCTGGCGTTGGTGGAGGAAGTACTTGCCGACACGGTCCCCGCCGGACTCATCATCGAAGCCCTCCCCGGTTGCGGGGGTCAGGTCGTTCCGTCTCTGGGTGTGCCCAATGCCGCATGCGATGCTGTGCGCGCCAGGGGAGGGCTGGTCATCGCCGACGAAGTCCAGACCGGGTTTGGTCGCACCGGGGAGTTCTGGGCATTCGAGCGGTACAACCTCGAACCCGATGTCGTGACGATGGGCAAGCCGGCTGGGAACGGGCATCCGCTCGCTGTTGTCGCTACGACGCGAGCGATCGCTGCCGCTTTCGACAACGGCATGGAGTACTTCAACACCTTCGGCGGCAACCCCGTCTCGGCCGCGATCGGGAACGCCGTGCTCGACGAGATCGAACGACTCGACGTCGTCAACCAGGGAACCATCGTCGGCCGACG
>CBFDAN010000159.1:0-4908 GCA_965602815.1 uncultured bacterium | reverse complement strand
CAGGGTAAGCGCGGACTCCGGCGGGAAACCGGATTCGGAAGTATAGGTAGGCCCTGTTGTAGTGCGCAAGAAGAGGGCAAGCTACAAACCTGATTCGGCCGCCGGCCCCTTGGAGGCCACCCGCCGTCGGAGTTCGGTGCCGTCTGGGAGCGGGACCTCTCTCCGGCTCGTCAGATCGGGAACGCAGGGGGTTCTTCGTCCGACTGAACGTCTGTGGGGGGCGGCGCCGCGGCGGGTGTCGGACTCGGCGGCTCATCTCTCCCCGACCGCAGGCCCATGAGCGTGATCATGCCGACAAAGATGGCAAGGAACGTCTGGCCGTAGTAGAACGCTGCGGCCACCGCGGCGACGCCGGCGATCACCGAGACCACGCGGGCAATGCCC
Organism: uncultured bacterium; assembly: GCA_965602815.1. Lineage (GTDB taxonomy): Bacteria > Actinomycetota > Acidimicrobiia > Spongiisociales > UBA5794 > JAHEEL01. Next base: position 4,524 of record CBFDAN010000159.1, on the reverse strand, counting down.
GCAGCTCTCGTGGGCGTGAACATCTCAAGGCCGTGTTGGAGCATGTGCCCGCCGTCAAGCGGCAGGATTGGGATCCAGTTGAGAACACCCCAAACCAATCCTGCCCACACGAAACTCTCGAGGAACGTGATCGCCAGGTCGGGGAGGCTGTCCAATGCGCCGGCCCGTCCGAGTCCGATCACCGCCAGTCCTGCCACGATCCCGACCGCTGATCCTGCAGCTGAGACCAGGAATCGTCGTCCGGGACCCATTTCTTGAGATGCGCCCCATGCGGTGAAACCACCGAGGGCGAACAGTGTGATCGAGACCGACGTTCCCCCGAACGCTCTTGCGGTGAACGCGTGGCCCGATTCGTGAAGCAACACCGCCACGAACACGGCGCCGGTCCACGCTGCGATCTCCCACCCCTGGTAGGCGCCGAGGCCGAAGAACGCAACGAGCAGGAACGAGAAGTGAACCGAGACGGGGACGCCGAAGAAGGGGAACTTGAGCACCCCGCAACGATAGGGCGTGCTGACGCGAAGGAGGCGGCCCGATGGACCGCCTCCCAGCGTCTACGTTTGTTGCGGCCAACTACTCGTCGAGTTCGAGAACTACGTCCTCTTCCAGATCCGATGTTCCACCAAGCGACGCGAGCCACTCGGCCGGATCGGCCGGGAGCCCTTCGTCCGCAGACTCGAGCGGCTCTTCACCGAAGAGGCCGAGTGCGGTCACGACATTGGCGTCCGGCAGCATCGGTTCGATCCCCTGGTAATAGTCGGAACCGGTACCTGATGGGATCAGCTTGCCGATGATGACGTTCTCCTTGAGGCCCCGCATGAAGTCGGAACGCGACTGGAGCGCTGCTTCCGTGAGCACTCTCGTCGTCTCCTGGAAAGACGCGGCGGAAAGCCACGAATCGGTCGCCAGCGACGCCTTCGTGATCCCCATCAGTTCGGGCCGGCCTTCGGCGGGAGCCTTGCCCTCCTCAACGAGTTCGCGGTTCGTGCGCAGGAACTCTTTCTGGTCGACCAGTTCGTTCGGGAGATAGTGCGAATCGCCCGGATTGGCGACCCGAACCCTGCGGAGCATCTGTCGCACGACGAGCTCGATGTGCTTGTCGTGAATGTCGACGCCCTGCGAGCGATAGACCTCCTGAACCTGATCCACGAGGTAGCGCTGACAGGCGCGAATTCCCTGAATCTCGAGGACTTCCTTCGGGTCGAGGGGACCTTCGGTCAACTGCGTCCCCGGTTCGATGACGTCGCCTTCCGAAACCCGGAGGCGGGCACGGCGAGGCAAGGCGTACCTGACTTCGTCGTCCCCGTCGACAACCACCACAAAACGGGCGTTCGTCTCCTCGTCGGTTTCGAACCTCACGGCTCCACCCACATCGGCAAGGATCGCCTTGCCCTTCGGGGTGCGCGCCTCGAACAACTCGACCACACGAGGGAGACCATGCGTGATGTCCTCACCCGCAACACCGCCGGTGTGGAACGTCCGCATCGTCAGCTGAGTGCCCGGCTCACCGATCGACTGAGCCGCCATGATCCCGACCGCCGTTCCCGGCTCGACCATGACCCCCGTGGCGAGGTCGATCCCGTAGGAGTCACGACTGATCCCGTAGCGGGACTCGTCGGTGAGCGGCGAGCGAACCCGGACCTCCGTGACGTCACTGAGCTCCTCGAGTCCGATGACGGCATCCCGGTCGATCACGAAGCCCTGCTTGAGCTTCCGGCCGTCCGGCAACCCAACAATCTTCCGGCCATCCTTGACATCTTCAGCGAGCATGCGTCCGAACAGATGATTCTGGAGATGCCGGACCGCGGAGCCGTCGGCCTGGCGCGTCCCGATCACGATGCCGGGATCCTCAGTCGGCTCGTCGTGGATGATGATCTCCTGAGAGACGTCCACCAAACGACGAGTCAGATACCCAGAGTCGGCGGTACGCAATGCAGTGTCTGCAAGACCCTTGCGTGCGCCGTGGGTCGAGATGAAGTACTCAAGCACCGAAAGACCCTCGCGGAAGTTCGACTTGATCGGCTGCGGAATGATGTCACCCTTTGGATTAGCGACGAGACCACGCATTCCGGCGATCTGCCGAAGCTGCATGATGTTCCCGCGAGCACCCGATCGGACCATCATGTCCATCGGATTGAACTTCTCGGCCATGAGGGTCTCGGACATGGCGTCCTTGACCCGGTCGGTCGCTTCGTTCCAGATCTCGATGAGTTCCTGCTGGCGCTCAGCGTCGGTGATGACACCCTTCTGATAGAGGCTCTCCATCTTCTCAGCGCGTTGTTCGAAGGCCTCGAGAATGGCCGCCTTCTCCGGCGGGGTCTTCACATCTTCGAGGCCGATCGTCAGACCGGCCTTCGTCGCGAAGGTGAATCCCAGCGTCTTGATCGCATCAAGCGTGTTCGCCACGTCCGGCTTGTCGTACTTGCGGATGATCTCGTCGATCAACGTCCGCACATCCGACTTGAGGACGAGCGCGTTCACATACGGGAATCCCGGCGGGAACGCCTCATTCAGCAACGCACGGCCGAGCGTCGTTTCCGTGAGTCCGTCCGGATCAACCGGCTCGTCAGCGATGAGCAGGCCAAGCGAGCGCTTCAGATCGGCATGGACGGCCGGGTCCCCTGCGAGCCAACCCACACGAAGTTTGATCGGCGCGTGAAGCGACAGATCGCCAATTTCATAGGCCATTCTCGCCTCGTCGATGTCCGAGAATGCACGACCGGCGCCCTTGCCGTCCTCCGTGATCTCGGAGAGGTAGAACACACCGATGACCATGTCCTGCGACGGGGTCACAATCGGGCGGCCTGAGGCAGGTGAGCGCACATTGTTCGACGACAGCATCAGGATGCGGGCTTCGGCCTGCGCCTCCGCCGACAACGGAAGATGGACGGCCATCTGGTCGCCATCGAAGTCCGCGTTGAACGCCTCGCACACGAGTGGGTGCAGCTGGATGGCCTTGCCCTCCACCAGGACCGGCTCAAACGCCTGAATCCCGAGCCGGTGCAGCGTCGGTGCACGGTTCAGAAGAACGGGGTGTTCCTCGATGACCTCGCCAAGCACGTTCCACACCTGGTTGCGGCGTCGTTCCACCATCCGCTTAGCGGCCTTGATGTTCTGCGCTTCGCCGATGTCGACAAGCCGCTTCATCACGAAGGGCTTGAACAGCTCGAGCGCCATGATCTTCGGAAGGCCACACTGGTGAAGCCGCAACTGGGGCCCCACAACGATTACCGAACGACCGGAGTAGTCGACGCGTTTGCCGAGCAGGTTCTGGCGGAACCGGCCCTGCTTGCCCTTGAGCATGTCCGAGAGTGACTTGAGGGCCCGGTTTCCCGGCCCCGTCACCGCACGCCCACGACGACCGTTGTCGAAGAGAGCATCAACGGCTTCCTGGAGCATGCGCTTCTCGTTGTTGACGATGATCTCGGGGGCTCCGAGGTCGATCAGTCGCTTCAGGCGGTTGTTGCGGTTGATCACCCGGCGGTAGAGATCGTTGAGATCGGACGTGGCGAAGCGGCCACCGTCGAGCTGGACCATCGGCCGGAGGTCCGGCGGAATCACCGGGACGACTTCGACGATCATGCTCTTCGGATCGTTCGTCCCTTCGGCGAAGGGCTTGACGACCTTCATCCGCTTCATCGCGCGCTGCTTGCGCTGCTGCGACGTCGCGTCGAGATCGGCCTTGAGCCGCTCCATCTCTTCGTCGAGATCGAGGCGGCTGATGAGGTCCTTGACGTTCTCGGCTCCCATGCCGCCGCTGTAGTAGTCGCCGTAGCGGTCGATGATCTCACGCCAGAGCTGCTCGGATTCGATCAGCTGCTTCGGCTTCATCGTGCGGAAGGTGTCGAACGCTTCCTGGAGGAGTTCCTCCTCGACCGTTGACCGCTCTTCGCGGTCCTTGATTTCGCGTTCGACTTCGCGCCGGCGAGCGTTGACTTCCTGCGTCTTCGCACCGGCCTCTTCCATCTGGTTGAGCTCCTGCTCGAGGCGCTCGAGACGGGCCTCTTTCCACTCGGCAACCTCTTCGCGGATGAGCTCGAGCTCATGGCGCGTTGCCTCTTCGAGGTCGAGGAGGTCTGCCTGACGCCTCTCGTCGTCGACGTGGGTGATCAGGTACGCAGCGAAGTAGATGACCTTCTCGAGTTCCTTCGGCGACATATCCAGGAGGTAGCCGAGGCGGCTCGGCACACCCTTGAAGTACCAGATGTGGGTGACCGGGGCGGCGAGCTCGATATGCCCCATACGCTCACGACGCACCTTCGCACGCGTGACCTCGACACCGCAGCGCTCACAGACAATGCCGCGGAAACGGACTCGTTTGTACTTCCCGCAGTAGCACTCCCAGTCCCTTGTGGGTCCAAAGATGCGCTCGTCGAAAAGGCCTTCCTTCTCGGGCTTGAGCGTTCGGTAGTTGATCGTCTCGGGCTTCTTCACTTCGCCATAGGACCACGCACGGATCTGATCCGACGTCGCAAGGCTGATCTTCAGTTCATCGAACAGTTGTGTCACCATCTACTCCCATCA
>CBFDAN010000158.1:0-4915 GCA_965602815.1 uncultured bacterium | reverse complement strand
CGCGAAATGGCCAGGGACAATTGGGTATTCGTTTCTCTCGACTGCGAGCGTGCTGACGATGTTGACGATCACCGCCGCAACCCAGAACCAGATTCGAAAGTCCTCTGGGACGAACCCACCGATCAGGACAAGTACCGAGCCTGCCATCACTCTCGGCATGTAAGCCATGAACCCTGCGAGCTGGTCGGTACCCCAGACGAGCGAGAAGTAGAAGAGCGCCGCGAGGCCCATCACTCCGAAGTACACCGTACTCACCAAACGCCCCTTGAACAGCCGTCGCCACGACGAATGTGGCTGCTGTGGCCACCAAGAGAACTACCCGGGGACCGAGTTCGTCGAAGTCCGCGTTTCCAGCGATCCAAGTGAATTGGGTCCACGCCCACCAGAGCAGCGCCAAGACAATGGCTGCCTGACCCAGAGTCGCCCAGTCAAGATGGCCGTGGATGGAAGCAGCGACCTGCGTCACGCCGAACACAAACACGAGATCGAAGAAGAGCTCAACGAAACTCGCACTGCGGTCTTCCGTCACGCCAAGAACTCCTCGGAAGCGAGCCGGCGACACTAGCAACTAGGGGTGCATATCACGCCGGGGGCCTCATCACCTGCGCCCATATCTGCACAGAGGAGACTCAATTTGAGCGGTCATTCGTGTCTGCTGGAAGGCACACAGCGTCTGCTCGTTCGTTGCTCCGGAACGGGAATGGTCGCAGTTGGGTTGCAGTCCCGACGGCTCGGTGCCGACCGTGGGATTGTTATGAAGCAGCGTTTTCGGGCGAACGGCTCCGTGAAGAGGTGGGGGCCCGCCTTGCAGCACCTCCAGTTGCTGCAACTAGCCGCTTGGACTACGCAAGGTCGAAGCGATCGAGGTTCATGACCTTGTCCCACGCAGCCACGAAGTCACGCACGAGCTTCTCCTCTGCGTCATTCGACCCGTAGACCTCAGCAATGGCTCGGAGCTCGGAATTCGAGCCGAAGACGAGATCGACGCGGGTTCCGGTCCACCGGAGCTCGCCGGTCTCGCGACTGCGACCCTCAAAGACGTCCTCGGAGTCCGAGGTTGCCTTCCACTCTGTTGCGTCGTCGAGCAGGTTGACGAAGAAGTCGTTGGTCAGCGTCTCGGGTCGGTCGGTGAAGACCCCGTGCTCAGACTGCTCGGCGTTGGCGTTCAGTGCGCGCAGACCGCCGAGGAGCGCCGTCATCTCGGGCGCGGACAGCGTCAGCATGAACGTCTTGTCCACCAGCGAATCCTCCACCGGAAGCTTGGAGCCCGCCTGGACGTAGTTGCGGAAGCCGTCTGCGGTTGGCTCGAGCACGGCAAACGACTCGATGTCGGTCTGCTCCTGGGTGGCATCAGTGCGACCGGGCGTGAACGGTACCTGCACCTCGTGCCCGGCCCTCTTCGCAGCCGACTCGACGGCTGCGCACCCGCCCAGCACGACCAGGTCGGCGAGTGAGACCATCTTTCCGCCCGTCTGCGAGTGGTTGAACGCTTGCTGGATTCCCTCCAGGGTCGCCAGCACCGGCGATACGCCGGACCTCACGTTGACATCCCACCCGGATTGAGGCAAGAGACGGATGCGGGCTCCGTTTGCTCCACCACGCTTGTCGGTGTCGCGGTAGGTCGATGCCGACGCCCAGGCCGCTGCAACCATCTGAGAGATGGACAGGCCGGAATCGAGGATCTTGCGCTTGAGCGCAGCAGTGTCCTCGTCGTCGATCAGTTCGTGCGTGACGGCGGGGATCGGGTCCTGCCACATCAGCTTCTCATCGGGAACCCACGGGCCAAGGTACCGGGTGATGGGGCCCATGTCGCGGTGCAGCAGCTTGTACCACGCCCGGGCAAAGGCGTCGGCGAACTCGTCGGGGTTTTCGTAGAAACGCTTCGAAATCTCCCGGTAGACCGGATCCACGATCATCGCCATGTCCGCCGTCGACATCATCGGTGCATGCCGCTTCGACGGGTCGTGCGCGTCCGGCACGGTGCCCTGCGCCTCCGGGTTCTTGGGCGTCCACTGGTGCGCACCCGCAGGGCTCTTCGTCAGCTCCCACTCGTACGCGAACAGGTTCTCGAAGTAGCCGTTGTCCCACCGGATCGGATTATTGGTCCAGGCACCCTCGAGCCCGGCCGTGATCGTGTCGTCTCCCTTGCCGCTGCCGAAGCTGTTCTTCCAGCCGAGGCCCTGCTCCTCGATGGGGGCACCCTCCGGCTCGGGGCCGAGGTGGTCGTCGCTGGCGGCACCGTGGGTCTTGCCGAAGGTGTGGCCGCCGGCGGTGAGTGCGACCGTCTCCTCATCGTTCATTGCCATGCGCGCGAATGTCTCACGGATGTCCCGGGCCGAGGCCATCGGGTCCGGGTTGCCGTTCGGCCCCTCCGGATTGACGTAGATCAGGCCCATCTGGACGGCGCCGAGCGGATTCGCCAGCTCCCGGTCGCCGCTGTAGCGCTCGTCGCCGAGCCACTCCCGCTCAGGACCCCAGTAGACGTCTTCCTCAGACGCCCAGATGTCCTCGCGGCCGCCTCCGAAGCCGAAGGTCTTGAAGCCCATCGTCTCCAACGCGCGGTTCCCGGCGAGGATCAGCAGGTCGGCCCACGAGATCTTCCGGCCGTACTTCTGCTTGATCGGCCAGAGCAGTCGACGCGCCTTGTCGAGGTTGGCATTGTCGGGCCAGCTGTTGAGGGGGGCGAAGCGCTGTGCGCCGGAGCCGCCGCCGCCGCGGCCGTCGGCAATGCGGTAGGTGCCTGCGGCGTGCCACGTCATGCGGATGAACAAAGGTCCGTAGTGGCCGTAGTCGGCCGGCCACCAATCCTGCGACTGGGTCATCAGCGCATCGACGTCTTTGGCCAGGGCTTCGAAGTCGAGGGCCTCAAACTCCTTGGTGTAGTTGAAGCCCTCGCCCATGGGATCGGCCTTGACGGGGTTCTGGCGGAGGATCCTCAGGTTCAACTGATTCGGCCACCAGTGTTGGTTCGCCGTGATTCCAACGGCCTGATGCGAGGCCCTCATCACCGGGCACTGCGATGCCGACGGGTCGTCGCTGATGGGAGTCGTGCCGTGGTCGTGCGTGCTCATATCTCTCCTCGATTACTGATGCTGTTGACTTCGAATTGTGCTCGGTTGTGGGGCGTCAGACGAGATGATGGTGGTTGTCACCGGCCCGATCCTCGTCGCGTGCCGCCGGGGTGGCGGGCCGGCGGGCTTGATGTGTCGGTTGACGTCCCGGTCGGCCGTGAACCCGAGGCCATCGTACACCGACCGGTAGGCGATGGCACCGGTCGCAGTCGTGCTCACTCCCACCGGAAGACACGTACGGCGATGAATCCCACAACGAGCGCGTACGCAGCCATGACTGCGAGGCTTGTGGCACTCGGGGAGGTCCCGTACCAGGAGTCTGCGAGGGCCTGTACCGACGAACCGAGAGGTGTGAAGTCGCTCACGGTCCGTAGCCCGTCCGACATGATCGACCGGGGGATCCAGACGCCGGCGAAGAACAGCATCGGGAAGTAGATGGCCATGCCGATCGCCTGTGCAGAGACCGTGGTGCGAGCGACTGCCCCGACGAGCAGGCCGATCGAGAAGGTAGATGCCGCCGCGAGGAGGAATGAGATCGCAAACCACAGCGGACTCTCAGGAAACGGAACGTCGAACACGACCACCGCGACCAGGATCGCAATTGCCGCGGCAACGACCGCAACTCCGACGTGGACGGCCAGCTGAGCCCAGAGGAGTCGAGCAGGGTGGACCGGCGTCGTGCGGAGTCGTCTCAGAATCCCAAACTGACGGTAGGTACCGAGGATCGGGGGGAGCGTCACCAGCCCGAGCGTCGCCAGCCCCAACGCGAGCACGATCGGGGCGTAGACGTCGATGTAGCGCGATCCATCGAGGTCGGCCGATGGTTCGTCGAATCCCGGGAAGAAGAGGCCCAGCAACAGGAGCAGAAGTCCGGGGAAGACGAGCCCGAAGAACAGGGCGACGGGATCTCTCGTGAAGAGCTTGCTCTCCGTTCGCGCGATGTTCATGGTCGTCGACATCAGTTCGCCTCCGGTTCTGATTCGGTCGGCTCACTCGTTCCAGATGTGAGTTCGAGGTAGGCGTCCTCGAGGCTGGTTTGCCCGACCCGGAGTTCCTTGGCGACGATTTGGCGATCGGCCAGGAGCGCTGTGACGGCCAGCACCACGTTGCCGGTGCCGGTGATGACAACGTGAGGTCCGTTCCATCCGACGGACGTGACTTCCGGCAGATTTCCGAACACGGCGTCGTCGATCGGCCCCGAGGGTCGGAACGTGAGGCGTTGCTCCGAACCGACCCGACGAATAAGACCCGAAGGGGAGTCGATGGCGACAACTCGACCGTGATCGACCACCATGATTCGGTCGCACAGTCGCTCGGCTTCCTCCATGAAGTGTGTGACCAGGACAACGGTCACGCCGCCCTTCTTGATCTCCTCGATCGTGTCCCACATTGATCGGCGCGCCTGGGGGTCGAGGCCGGTGGTGAGCTCATCGAGCACCGCGATCTCGGGAGAGCCGACAAGCGCCAAGGCGATGGCCAGGCGCTGCTTCTGCCCGCCCGATAGCTTGGCGTATCTTGCGTCGACCTTGTCCTGAAGTCCGAGGCGGTCGAGGAGTTCGTGCCAATCGGCCGGGTCTCGGTAGAAGGAGGCATAGAGATCGAGGGCCTCTCCCACCGTGATCTTGTCCTGCAGCCGACTCTCCTGCAGCTGTGCACCCAAACGCTCGGTGATCTCGTACCGGTCCCGGATTGGATCGAGCCCGAGCACTTGGATCGATCCGCCGTCTGGACGCCTCAGCCCTTCGACGCACTCCACCGTCGTGGTCTTGCCGGCGCCGTTCGGGCCCACGATCCCGAAGATCTCACCCTCTTCGACCGAGAATGAAACACCGTCGACAGCATTG
>CBFDAN010000157.1:0-4926 GCA_965602815.1 uncultured bacterium | reverse complement strand
TGGAGTAGTCGCCGGTCTGAACGACGCGAACCTGATCGCCGTACTTGTCGCCGAAAAAGGCCAAGGCCCCCATCTCTTCTGCGTCATTCTTCGAAGTCTCGAGTGTCGTTACAGCGGCGTTCTCGATAACTCGTTTGTTCGCTGCGAGTTCGACTTCGCGCAACTCCTCCACGGACATTCCGTGATAGTGGCTGAAGTCGAAGCGGAGTCGATCGTCGGAAACGAGGGAGCCGGCCTGGTGCACATGGTCACCGACAACCGCGCGCAACGCCCAGTGCAGGATGTGGGTTCCGGTGTGATTCTTCCTGATTCGTTCCCGGCGCTCGTGGCTGATAGTGAGGTCGGCCTCTTGGCCGAGTTGGACGATTCCCGACGTCACAACCCCTCGATGGCCGTGGAGGCCGGGAACGGCAAACTGCGTGTCCCCAACCGTCATCGTGCCCGTTGGGGTAACGATGGTGCCCGAGTCGCCGACCTGGCCGCCGGACTCAGCGTAGAAGGGCGTGCGATCCAGGAAAACCTCAACCTCGCGCCCCTCCTCCGCCTTTTCGACTGTTACACCTTCGGAAACCATCGACAGGATCCGGCCGAGTGCTCCTTCGCTCTCGTAGCCGACGAAATCTGTCGTCTCAACACCGGCGAGGAGTGTTCGGTACGCGTCGGCTCGCGCGGCGGCGTCGGCTCCCTTGTAGGCTGCACGGGCCCGCTCCCGCTGGGATTCCATCATGTCGTTGAACTCGGCGAGGTCCACGGCGAATCCGCGTTCCGAGACGATCTCTTCGGTCAGCTCCTTCGGGAAACCGAACGTGTCATGGAGCTTGAACGCGGTCTCGCCCGACAGCATGGCTCCCGGCTCGAGATAGCGGAGTTCCTCATCGAGCAGCTGGTGTCCCGACCGGAGTGTCCTGCGGAACTGCTCTTCTTCGCGAGCAACCATGTCGACGATCGCGCCCCGCTGGGCGTGGAGTTCAGGATACGGCTCTCGCATTACCTCGACGGTGGTCTCGACCAGTTTCGGCATGATCAGATCCTCGGATCCGAGGAGAAAGGCGTGGCGCACCGCGCGACGGATGAGCCGGCGCAGCACGTAACCCCGGCCTTCGTTGGACGGTACTACCTTGTCGCCGATGAGGAACGTGACCGCCCGCCCATGGTCTGCCATGATCCTCAAGGAGACATCGGTGCGATCGACATCGCCGTAGGAGACCCCGGTCGCCCGCTCCGAAGCAGCCATCATCGGACGGATCACGTCGGTCTCGAACACAGTGTCGACGCCTTGCAGCACGGTGGCGATACGTTCGAGTCCGGCCCCGGTGTCGATGTTCTTCGCTGGAAGATCGCCAACAACGTGGTACGGCTCGTCCTGGATGTTCTGCATGAACACCAGATTCCAGATCTCAACGTGCCGTTCGTCATCGACCGCCGGTCCCCCCGGCTCGCCAAATGCAGCACCCTTGTCGAAGAAGATCTCGGAGGACGGACCACACGGGCCGGGGACGCCCATCTGCCAGAAGTTGTCCTTGTCCAGGCGCTGGACGCGCTCGGACGGCACACCCACGCCGTCGATCCAGATCGCAGCGGCATCTTCATCGGTGATGTGTACCGTGTACCAGAGCCGTTCGGGGTCAATTCCGAACTCCTCAGTGATCAGCTCGTACGACCACGGGATCGCCTTCTCCTTGAAGTAGTCGCCGAACGAGAAGTTGCCAAGCATTTCGAAGAACGTCAGGTGGCGTGCGGTAGTGCCGACGATGTCGATGTCGATCGTTCGCGCAACCTTCTGCACGGTCGCGGCGCGCAGATACGGAGGGGTCTCCTCGCCAAGCATGTACGGCTTGAACGGCACCATCCCGGCGTTGGTGAGGAGCAGGGTCGGGTCGATCGGAATCAAGGACGCCGACGACAGCACGGTGTGGCCGCGTTCGGCGAAGAATTCAAGGAAGATACGGCGAATCTGGTTGGAGTCCATTGGAGCCGGAGGTTAGCCCGAGCCGGACTCCACGCCCTCTGCCTCGTCCGGGAGACCGGCGCGCTGCATCCTGCGGCCTGCGGCGCTCATCATGCTTGCCGCGGTCACCACCCCGGCACGCGCCATGTTCTCCGTCGTGAGGCGCTCTCTCGCTCGCTTCACCTTCGCTCCGAGATAGGCACCAAGGCCGATCGTCGCCGCCGAGCCGAAAAGGAACCACTTCAATCGTGTGAGCATCTCCTGGGAGGGTAGCGGCCCCCGGCGCGACGATTTCGTCCCGCGATCTGAGGCCTGCCGGCTCCGACCATCGACCGACCGATGGGCGCCCGCTCGCTACGCCGACAGAGCGATTGGCGTCGGGTATTACGACTGGATCGCAGCGGTTCGACGTCCCAAGGTCGCCATCACTCCTCCACGATCTGCATGGCGATGTTCGGGAACGGGCCGCCGCCAGCGCCGAGTGTCGACGGCGCCTACCTTTGCCTGCCGAGGATTCGATCTATGCGGCCGAGACGCTCACCGATCTCGGACTCCTCGCCGTGGTCGCCTGGGCGGTACAGGGTCGCGTCGATCGCCTCATCGGGAAGGTGTTGCTGCGGGACCACGCCGAGCGGGTCGTTGTGCGGATAGCGGTAGCCGCTGCCGTGGCCCATCGCACGTTCTCCCGCGGTTGCCCCCGAGCGCAGGTGCATGGGGACATCGGCTCCCGGTGTGCCCTCGACCGCTTCTCGGGCCGCGGCGATTGCGTTCGCGAGCGAATTCGACTTCGGTGCGGTCGCCAGATAGACCGCGGCGTGCGTCAGGGCGTAGGCACCTTCCGGGATGCCGATCACCTCCACGGCGCGGAATGCATCGACCGCTATGCCGAGGCCGCGCGAGTCGGCGAGTCCGACGTCCTCCGAAGCCAGGATGACCAGGCGTCGAGCGATGAACTTGGGGTCCTCCCCCGCTCCGATCATGGTGTGGAGCCAGTAGAGCGCCGCATCGACGTCGGATCCCCGGACACTCTTGATGAACGCGGAGATCACGTCGTAGTGCCGATCTCCTCCCTTGTCGTAGCGGATCACCCTCCTCTGGAGCGCCTCGGCGATCTCCTCGCGACCAACAGATTCGTTTCCTCGACCCTCGGCGATCGTCACGGCGAGTTCGAAGCCATTCAGCGCAAGACGGGCATCGCCGCCAACACGATGCGCGAGGTCTTCCAGAGCGTCGTCATGGATCTCAACGCCGGGGATACCCCGAACGGGATCGGTCATGGCTCGATGGATGAGATCCTTCACTTCGTCGGGCGCCAACTCCTCGGTCCGGAAAACACTCGAGCGGCTGATCAGCGGAGAATTGACCTCGAAGAATGGATTCTCCGTTGTTGCCCCCACCAGGATGATGATCCCGTCCTCCACGCCGGGGAGGAGAGCATCCTGCTGGGCTTTGGTGAAGCGGTGGATCTCGTCCAGGAACAAAACTGTGCGTCCGTCGCCGTTCTCGATGCGCCGAGTTGCCATCGCGAGCACCTCGCGAACGTCCTTGACTCCGGCTGAAGTAGCAGAGAGTTGCTCGAACCGCGCGCTGCTGTTTGCGGCCACGAGGCGGGCGAGCGTCGTCTTCCCCGATCCGGGCGGGCCCCACAGAATCATCGAGACCGGTCGACCGGCTTCGACCATCGTTCGGAACGCGGCTCCCGGCGCGAGCAGGCCCTGTTGTCCGACAACCTCGTCGAGATTCGCAGGCCGCATTCGCGCCGCCAGTGGTGCGTTCGCGAGCCGGCGCTCGGCGCGGGCTCCGGAGAAGAGATCCGGTTCAGTCACCTGCCGCCTCGTCGGCAGCCCATTCAGCCTGCACCTCGGGCCGCACTTCGATCCCGAGTTCTCGGAGTTGACCGTCCTCGACTCGACTCGGTGATCCGGTCAAGGGATCTGCGCCACTTTGGGTCTTCGGGAAGGGAATCACTTCGCGAATGTTCGGGACATCCTGGAGGATGGAGACGAGCCGGTCGATACCGATTGCGAACCCGGCGTGGGGAGGAGTCCCGTAGCGCAGCGCTTCGAGGAACCAACCGAAACGGCGCTCGGCCTCCTCGTCCGAGATGCCGAGCGTCTCGAATACTTGCGCCTGCACCTCCGGATCGTGGATTCTCACGCTGCCCGAACCCAGCTCCGAACCGTTCAGCACGAGGTCGTAGGCCTTCGAGATGGCATGCCCCGGGTCTTCGCGCATCTCGCGGACGTCCACCGGTGCCGTGAATGGATGGTGCAGCGCGACCCAGTCGCCGTCGTCGTTGCGTTCGAACACGGGGAAATCGACAACGAACAGGTACGCCAGCTCCTCGTGCCCGCTCGGTTGCCCAAGGTCGAGGCGGATCTGCCCGAGAACCTCGAGGGCGGTGGTGGACTCATCCGCCACGAGAAGCAAGACATCACCCGTTTCGCCGCGGAGCGTTGTACTGATCCCAGACAGCTCATCGCCCGAAAGGAACTTCGCCACAGGCGAGCGGAGGCTGCCGTCCTCTTCGACGACAAGCCACACGAGACCTTTCGCCCCGAGTTCCTGGGCTCGCGACGAGATTCCGTCGAGGCCGGAGCGCGAGAGACCGAGTGCACCGGCGTTGATGCCGCGAATCGATCCGTTTGCCGCGAGTGCACCCGAAAACGCTTGAAATTCAGTCGCTGCGAAGACCGGGCTGAGGTCTTGGATCTCCATTCCGAAGCGAATGTCGGGCTTGTCGGTTCCGTACCGCTCCATGGCCTCGTGCCAGGTGAGTCGAGGAAATGGGCGTGCGATGTCGATATCGCGGATGGCATTCGTCACCTTGGTGGACACTGCTTCGAGTGTTTCGAGGACATCCTCCTGTCCCCAGAACGAACCCTCGAAGTCGAGTTGGGTGAATTCGAGCTGGCGATCGGCTCTGAGGTCTTCATCCCGGTAGCAGCGGGCGATCTGGTAGTAGCGCTCGATGCCGG
>CBFDAN010000156.1:0-4959 GCA_965602815.1 uncultured bacterium | reverse complement strand
CGAGAGGCGGTGAAGAAGCGTGGCTGATCAACTGACCGCAGAGCTGTTCACAGCCGACGGAGAACGAACCGGCGAGGTCGACCTCAATCCGGACATATTCGGGATCGAGCCGAATGTGGACGTCATGCATCAGGTCGTGACCGCACAGCTTGCTGCCGCACGTGCCGGAACCCACTCCACCAAGACGCGCTCCGAAGCGCGCGGTGGCGGGAGGAAGCCGTGGCGACAGAAAGGCCTCGGTCGAGCCCGTCACGGTTCGATCCGCTCACCGCAGTGGAAGGGCGGTGGCGTGGCCCACGGCCCGAAGCCGCGTGACTACTCGCAGCGGACCCCGAAGAAGATGAAGCGCCTCGCGCTGCGCAGCGCACTCTCGGCCAGGGCTGCAGACGGCCGCATCAAAGTGGTCGAGGATTTCGATGTCTGGGCCGAGCCCAAGACGAAGAACGCTACGGCGCTCCTCGAAGCCATGGGTATCACCGGCAAGGTGCTGCTTCTTGCTGAGGACCACGAGCGCACGGCCATCAAGTCGTTCCGCAACATCGAAGGTGTGATTGCTTCAAACCTGGGACAGGCCAACACGTACGACGTGGTGTGGGCCGAGACGATCGTCATGTCGAAAGGCACCCTCGATCTCGGTCAGAGTGTTCCCCGCGGCACGGAAGAGCATGCGGAGATCGTCGCAGGTCGCCAGTCACCGGTCGCCGGCGAAGACGTTGAAGAGGCCGCCGTTGAAATTGATGAAACCGAGGAGGTGGGCTCGTGAAGGATCCTCGCGACATCATCTTCGAGCCAATCGTCTCCGAGAAGTCGTATGACCTCATTGAAGACACCAACACCTACACGTTCGTCGTCGATCGGCGGGCGAACAAGACAGAGATCAAGCAGGCTGTCGGATCGATCTTCGATGTGACCGTCGTGTCCGTGAACACAATGAACCGCAAGGGCAAGCTCAAGCGAACCGGCTATGTGCTCGGAAAGCGCAAGGACACCAAGCGTGCCCTCGTCAAGCTCGCCGACGGCGACAAGATCGACATCTTCGAGGTATAGCGACATGGGCGTAAAGAAACTCAAACCAACCTCGCCGGGCCGCCGGTTCCAGACCGTCTCCGACTTCGAGACCATCACGAAGTCGAAGCCGGAGAAGAGCCTCCTGGCGAAACAGAAGCGATCATCGGGGCGCAACGCCAAGGGCCGCATCACGTCGCGCCATCGCGGCGGAGGCCACAAGCGTCGCTATCGCGTCATCGACTTCCGGCGCACCAAGGACGGGATCCCCGCCAAGGTCGCCGCGATCGAGTACGACCCGAACCGCAACGCCCGCATCGCTCTGCTCCACTACGTAGATGGCGAGAAGCGATACATCCTCGCTCCCGTCAACCTCGAAGTGGGGGACATGCTCGATTCCGGGTCGTCAGCCGACATCCGTGTCGGCAACGCATTGCCGCTGAGGAACATCCCCACTGGCACGGTCGTCCACTCGGTCGAACTGCGTCCCGGTGGTGGAGCGAAGATGGGCCGGTCTGCCGGCGCATCGGTCCAGCTCATGTCAAAGGAGGGCAAGTACGCACTCGTCCGGCTTCCGTCCGGCGAGATGCGCCAGGTGCACCTCGACTGCCGCGCGACGATCGGCCAGGTCGGCAACACCGAGGCCGAGCTGATCAAGATCGGCAAGGCGGGCCGGAACCGATGGAAGGGCAAACGTCCACAATCACGTGGCGTTGTCATGAATCCGGTCGACCACCCCCTCGGTGGTGGTGAAGGCCGCAGTTCAGGTGGACGGCACCCGGTAAGCCCGTGGGGCAAGCCCGAAGGCCGCACCCGCAAGAAGAACAAAGCCAGCGACAAGTACATCGTGCGCCGGCGAAGCAAGAAGGGTCGGAGGTAGACCATGGCGAGGAGCCTGAAGAAGGGGCCGTTCGTCGACGAACACCTCCTCCGAAAAGTCGAGGCGGCCAACGACCGCGGCGACAAGAAGGTCATCAGGACGTGGAGTCGGCGATCGACGATCACGCCGGAGATGGTGAGTCTCACCATCGCCGTGCACGACGGCCGCAAACACGTTCCGGTGTACATCAGCGAGTCGATGGTCGGCCACAAGCTCGGCGAGTTCTCCCCGACCCGGACGTTCCGGGGACACGCCGGGAGCGAGAAAGCTGCGAGGAAGCGATGAAGGCCAACGCGAAAGCCAAACACGTTCGGCAGTCGCCGTACAAGGTACGACGGGTGTTGGATCTCGTGCGGGGTCTCCCCGTCGACGAGGCCCGCGTCGTGCTGAAGCACACGCCGCGCCGCGCCGCAGACCCGATCCTCAAGTGCCTGGACTCGGCCGTTGCGAACGCAGAGCACAACCTGGCCGCCGACTCCGACGAACTGGTCGTCGTCGAAGCGTTCGCCGACGAGGGACCGACCCTCAAGCGTTGGCGCCCGCGTGCCAGAGGCCGCGCAACACGTATTCGCAAGCGCACGAGCCATATCACGATCATCGTCGCCGACTCGGAGGAGGACGCCTAATGGGCCAGAAGATTCACCCTTATGGCCTGCGGCTCGGGATCGTCACCGACTGGAAGTCCCGCTGGTACAGCGAGAAGGACTACGCATCACAGGTTCTCGAGGATCAGAAGATCCGCACGTACCTGCGTGACGAACTGACCCGTGGCGCCGTCTCGCGAATCGACATCGAGCGGATCGGTGACAAGAAGGTCCAGATCGACATCCACACCGGACGCCCGGGAGTGGTGATTGGTCGCGGCGGTTCGGAAGCCGAGAGGCTCCGTTCCGGGCTCGAAGACCTCACCGGCCGCAATGTCAAGTTCAACGTAATCGAGGTTACGAACCCCGAACTCGACGCAGCGTTGCTCGCTCGCAGCGTCGCCGACCAGCTCGAGGGTCGTGTTGCCTTCAGGCGTGCCATGAAGCGCACCGTGACGACCGCCATGAAGGCCGGAGCGGAGGGCGTTCGCGTCCAGGCGCAGGGCCGTCTCGGTGGCGCCGACATGGGCCGCCGCGAGTGGTACCTCGAAGGTCGCGTCCCGCTGCACACCCTGCGGGCCGACATCGACTTTGGACGGGCGACCGCTCGTACCACCGTCGGCGCTATTGGCATCAAGGTATGGGTGTACCGCGGTGATCTCTTGACGAGCGCCGTGGCCCGCAACGAGAAGATCGCTGCCGAAGCTCGTCTCGCCGCAGGCGGACCGGCTCAGCGACGCCGTCGCTCGGCGCGGTCACGTGCCGAAGCGGCCGCAGGCGAGACCGGTGGCAAACGTCTGATCGAGGCCGGCGGTGGCAAACGAGTCACCGAAGCCGGCGACGGCAAGAAGGGTGGCAAACGTCTGATCGAGGCCGGTGGAGGCAAGCGCCCCGCCACCACGACCGCCGACGCGGCAGCAGAATTCGAAGCCGCGAAGGCCGAGGCCAATGAGTTGATCGAGGCGGAGGCGGCGGCTGAGATCGCCGAAACCGTTGCCGCAGTTGAGGTCGCCGAAGCTGTCGCCGAGGTCGAGATCGTCGAAGCGATCGTCGAGGCTGAGGTCGCTGAGGAGATCGCCGAAGAGAAGATCGCAGAGGCGATCGTCGAGGCTGAGGTCGCTGAAGTGATCGCCGAAGAGAAGATCGCAGAGGCCGTCACCGAAGAAGAGGTCATTGAGGCCGTTGCCGAGCTCGAGGTCGCTGAAGAGGTCGCTGAGGTCGAGGTGGCTGAGGCGATTGTTGAGGCTGAGGTCGCTGAAGTGATCGCTGAGGAGAAGATCGCAGAGGTGGTCGCTGAAGTTGAGGCCATTGAGGCCATCGCCGCCGAGGAAGTAGCCGAAATCGTTGTTGAGGCCGAGCTGCTCGAGGAAGCGGTTGATTCCGTCGAAGTGGAGGAGGCCCCCACGGTCGAAACCACTGAGACCACGAAGACTCAGAAGGTCGACGACACGGGCACGGACGATGTGACCGGCGACAGCTCAAGCGACACCTCCGAAGGAGAAGACGCCTGATGTTGATGCCGAAACGCACGAAGTACCGGAAGGTCCAGACGGGCCGCATGACCGGGAAGGCGAAAGGCGGGACGAAGGTCTCGTTTGGCGAGTACGGCCTCCAGGCTCAGGAGCCTGGTTGGATTACCGCTCGTCAGATCGAGGCGGCTCGTATCGCCATGACGAGGAAGATCAAGCGTGGCGGGAAGGTCTGGATCACGATCTTCCCGGACAAGCCGATCACCGAGAAGCCCGCCGAGACCCGGATGGGATCCGGCAAGGGAAATCCCGAATACTGGGTCGCCGTGGTGAAGCCGGGGCGAGTCATGTTCGAGATGGCCGGCGTCGACGAGGAGTTGGCGCGTGAAGCTATGCGCCTCGCCGCACACAAGCTGCCGGTGAAGACCAAGTTCGTGAGGCGGGAGGACGTATGAAGACCGTCGACCTGCGAAAGCTGAGCTACGCCGAACTGCAAGAGCAGTTGGAAGAATCCAAAGAGGAACTGTTCAACCTCCGATTCCAGATCGTCACGAACCAACTCGACAACACAGCACGAATCACACAGGTGCGACGTCAGGTCGCCCGCATCAAGACGATGATGCGCGAACAAGAAATCGCTGCGTGGGAAACACAGAAGGAGGAGGCGTAGATGGAACGGGGACGCCGCAAAACACGCGTCGGGGTCGTCGTTTCGGACGCCAGGGATAAGACGGTCACCGTCGAAGTCCGCGACTCCAAGCGCCACCCAAAGTACGGGAAGACCGTGCCGGTGCGGAAGCGATTCCACGCGCACGATGAATCGAACGACGCCAACATCGGCGACACGGTACGGATCGTAGAGACCCGCCCGATCTCGAAGTCGAAGAATTGGCGCGTTGCCGAGGTCGTGGAGCGTGCACGATGATCCAACAGGAATCCAGGCTTAGAGTCGCCGACAACACCGGTGCCAAAGAGGTCTTGGTCATCCGCGTTCTCGGCGGATCCGGCAGGCGGTACGGCA
>CBFDAN010000155.1:0-5014 GCA_965602815.1 uncultured bacterium | reverse complement strand
TCTGGACGGCGACACGAATCGGTGTCATGGGGAGGCCTTTCTGTGACGGACTTCGAGCAGCGTATCGTCGGCGGTACCGCTGTCTGGACGGTCGGTAGGCTCTCGGTCATGGAGATCACGACGCGCCCGATTGCCGCCGGCGAGAGGACGCCTTTCCGCGAGGCCATCCTTGCTGGATTCGGGGAGGATCTCGACGACGAGAAGTTCCCACCCGATTGGTTCAATGATCTCGTGCCGCTCGACCGGACGGTTGCTGCGTTCGACGGTGACCAGATCGTCGGAACGCTCGGTGCGTTCCCATTCGACATGACGGTGCCGGGAGGCGCCGAGATTCCCATGGCCGGTACAACGATCGTGACGGTCGCTGCCACGCACCGCAGGCGCGGCGTGCTCACCGCCATGATGCGTGACCATCTCGGGGACGTCCGGAGCCGCGGCGAACCCCTTGCAGGCTTGTGGGCCTCCGAGAGCCTGATCTACGGGCGGTTCGGATTCGGAGTTGCCACGGAGAATGATGCCATCGACATTGATCAGACCCGTGTTTCGGTTGTGGGTGAGGCAGGCTCGATTCGCCTGGTGTCGACCGAAGAGGCGAAACAGATCTTCCCGACGATCTACGAGGCGGAACTCTCCAGCCGTCCTGGAATGCTCTCGAGGACCGAGTTGTGGTGGCACCACCACTTTGATGATCCGACCGCCAGCCGAGATGGATTCTCTGCGCTTCGGTGTGTCCTCCACACGACTGATGGTCGTCCGGACGGCTATGCCATCTACCGGCAGAAGCCCGGCTGGGAAGGCGGATTCCCGAACGGCAAGGTCTCGGTCCGCGAACTGGTCGCACCGTCGGCGATAGCTCACACTGGACTGTGGCGCTACCTGACGACGATCGACCTCTTCCCGCACGTCGAGTATTGGAATCTTCCGGTTGACGACCCCCTGGCATGGAAGATCCCGGATCACAGGCGAATCAAGCGGAAACGATGGGACGCCCTGTACGTGCGGATCCTCGATGTCGTCCGGGCGCTTGAAGCCCGTACCTACGCGGCCGACGGCACGGTGTGTTTCACGATTGGTGATCCCTTCTTCCCGGATGAGGGCGGATCGTTCGAGCTTGCGGTGGCCGGCGGCGTCGGCACGTGCCGCAGAGTCAACAGAATGGCAGCCGACTTCAGTCTCGGCACGGCGGACCTTGCAAACCTCTACCTCGGGGGCGGCAGCACCGCTGCACTGGCCCGAGCCGGAAGGATCAAGGGAGCGAAGGATCCGATCGTTGTATTCGGCCGGATGTTCCGGGGTGATGTCGCACCATGGTGCGAGGAAGTCTTCTGATTCCTGCGGGAGAAGGAACGAATGTGCTCGATGGAGCGTTGATCGTGTGGAGGCGGCTCGCCGGGGCGGATCCGGTCTTCCCCACTCCCACTCGTTCCTGCCCCGGTGGGACCGCCTCCTCGATTCCTTCTCTGTTCACTCCCGCCGCGTCGTACAATGCCACTATGTCCATAGTGCAAATTCGGGGAGCGCAGCATCATGACCACGGTTGACATCGATCTCGGCGCCTACCAGCTCGGCTGGTCCGATGAAGAGGACTACGTCTACAAGCCCGAGAAGGGTTTGAGCGAGCAGATCATTCGCGACATGTCGCGAATGAAGAAGGAGCCGGAGTGGATGCTCGAATTCCGGCTGAAGGCATACCGCCGGTTCCTCCGCAAGCCCATGCCGGACTGGGTGGGTGGCGGTGCGCTCGACGAGATCGACTTCGACAACATCTACTACTACATCAAGCCGATGGAAGGTCAGGCGAAGGACTGGGACATGGTCCCGGATTCCATCAAGGAGACCTACGAGAAGCTTGGGATCCCAGAAGCTGAGCGCAAATATCTCGCGGGCGTCACGGCGCAGTATGAGTCCGAGGTGGTCTACCACAGGAACCGGGACGATTTGGAGGGTCTTGGTGTCCTGTTCACCGACATGGACACCGCAGTGCGCGAGTACCCCGAGATTGTTCGCGAGTACTTCGGAACCATCATCCCGCCCAACGACAACAAATTCGCCGCCCTGAACTCGGCGGTGTGGTCCGGGGGATCGTTCATTTACGTCCCACCCGGCGTGCATCTCGACGAGCCGCTTCAGGCGTACTTCCGAATCAACGCCGAGAACATGGGCCAGTTCGAGCGCACGCTGATCATCGTCGACGAAGGGGCATTCGTGCACTACGTCGAAGGGTGCTCTGCGCCTGTCTATTCGTCCGATTCCCTCCACTCCGCTGTGGTCGAGATCGTCGTCAAGGAAGGCGGTCGGTGCCGCTACTCGACGATTCAGAACTGGTCGAATAACGTGTTCAATCTCGTAACGAAGCGTGCCGCCGCCTACAAGAACGCGACCATGGAATGGATCGACGGCAATCTCGGGTCGAAGTTCACCGCCAAGTATCCGGCGGTCTGGCTAATGGAGGAAGGTGCTCATGGAGAGGTTCTTTCCGTCGCATTCGCCGGTGCTAACCAGCACCTCGACGCCGGGGCGAAGATCGTTCATGTGGCACCCAACACCACTTCGCTCATCACGTCCAAATCGATCTCGAACCAGGGTGGTCGGGCAGGGTATCGCGGTCTCGTGCGCGTGGAGCCAGGGGCCGAGAACGCCCGTTCGTTTGTACGGTGTGATGCGCTGATCCTCGACGAAGACTCTCGTTCGGACACCTATCCCTACATGGAGATCGAGGAGTCCAACGTCGACATCGGTCATGAGGCGACGGTGTCGAAGGTGGGGGAGGATCAACTCTTCTATCTCATGAGTCGAGGCCTCACCGAGGAGGAAGCTACGGCGATGGTTGTGGCCGGCTTCATCGAGCCGATCGTCAAGGAGCTTCCGATGGAGTACGCCGTCGAGTTGAACCGCCTGATTGAGCTGCAGATGGAGGGTTCCGTCGGCTAGACAACGGCCCCGGATCCGCTCTCGTTGACCTGCTTTACGAAGGTATGGAACGTCTTCTCGACGCTGCAGCTGCGTCGCTCGTAGAAGCGGTGAGCGTTGGACCGAACAATGTTGCTCCTCAGGCGAATCACGATGAGGCCATTTGTGTTGGCCCATTGTTCAGCTGTCTCGAGCGGCCCACGGCCGACGCCATCGCCACGGTGGTGCGGATCGACGGCGAGTCCTCCGACCTCCGCGAATGGCTCCGTCTGGAGCACGTGGCTCCGATACACGTGGATTCATCCGGTCAGCCGCCCGCCGGTGTCTGTGACGAGGACGGTGCCGTCATTGGGCTGCAATCGATCGATCTCGGCGCTGACGGATTCAGAATCAATGGAGTACCCCAGGTCGCTCGCAAGCCGCGCCACACGTGGCGCATCCTCGCGTGTGGCGCTGCGGATTTCGTCCATGTGATGACGCTACCTCTGCCGGTCCAGCCACGCACGACGCGCGGTCTACCCTGATTGGCCATGCGCATTGTTGTTGCTGATTGCACCGTCAACTACGTCGGCCGTCTTTCGGCCCACTTGCCACGCGCGACGCGGCTGATCCTCATCAAAGCCGACGGCTCGCTGCTCGTTCATGCCGAAGCAGGTGCCTACAAACCCCTGAACTGGATGAATGCGCCGAATCACCTCGTCGAGGAGGACGGGCGTTGGTTCGTTACGAACGGGAAGCAGGAGGAGCTCACCATCGACCTCCACGAGATCCACTTCGATACCGTCGTCGAGCTCGGTGAGGATCCTGGGCTCCAGAAGGACGGTGTGGAACTCGAGTTGCAGCGACTCCTGGCCGAGCAACCGGAAGCGATCGAGGAAGGGTTGACGCTCATCCAACGGGAGTACCCAACGCCGGTTGGCCCGGTGGATCTGCTCTGTCGCGACGCATCGGGTGTGACCGTCGCTGTCGAGGTGAAGCGTCGAGGTGAGATCGACGGCGTCGAGCAACTCACCCGGTACCTCGAGTTCCTCAATCGTGACGAGCGGCTCTCGCCGGTTCGCGGGATCTTCGTCGCCCAGATCGTCAAACCTCAAGCGAGAACGCTTGCAGCCGATCGCGGCATCGGCTGGGCCGAAGTGGACTACGAGATCCTCAGAGGCGCCGATTCGGACGTGCTGCGGCTGTTCTGATTCAGGCGAGTAGCGAGTAGCCAGTAGCCAGAAAGACACGCGGCATGGCGTCCGGTACTCGCTACTAGCTACTGCCTACCTGCTACTGACCTACAACAGGCTTCTCAGGTCGTAGATGGCGCTGGGATGCCGGAGTTTGCCGAGCGCGCGATTCTCGATCTGACGCACGCGTTCTCTCGTGATGCCGAGCTCGGCGCCCACGTCCGAAAGTGTCCTCGGTTGGTTGCCGCCGATCCCGTAGCGCATGACGAGCACAGTGCATTCACGATCGTCGAGTGCGCCCAGCGCTTTCGAAACTTCTTCGCATCGGGCAACCTCAGCGACGACCGTGAATGGATCCGGAGTTCGCTCGTCTTCCACGAAGTCGCCAAGCTGGGCCTCACCATCTTCACCGACGGGCCGGTCGAGTGACACTGTGTCGCCGGGTGTTGCCTGTGCAATTGCGATCCGGCCCTCGTCGAGACCGCTGACCTCGGCGATCTCCGCGATGGTGGGGGGCCGGCGGTATTGCTCTTGGAGACTGAGTTCGGCCTCTTGCACCGTCCGAACCACATCCACCATATGGACGGGCAATCGGATCGTCCGGCCCTGATTTCCCAATCCACGGGTTATCGACTGACGGATCCACCAGGTGGCGTAGGTCGAGAACTTGAATCCCTTTCGCCAATCGAACTTCTCCACGGCACGAATCAGCCCGAGATTGCCCTCTTGAATGAGGTCGAGGAGATCGAGGCCCCGTCCTGTGTAGCGCTTTGCGATCGAGACGACGAGCCTGAGATTGGAGCGAATGAAGACGGCCTTGGCTTCGTCGGCGGTCTCGATGGCACGGTAGAGAGTGGCTCGCTCAGCGGCCACGATGCGTTCGCCCGATTCGAGACGCTGCTGGGCCCTTCTTCCGGCCTCGATGGACCGAG
>CBFDAN010000154.1:0-5071 GCA_965602815.1 uncultured bacterium | reverse complement strand
CAGCCTTGGCGAGCGGCTGATAGAATTCATGGACGGGGCGCGGGTCTCGCTCGACCCTCTTGGTGAGCACGTCGCCGCCAAGAACGCAGCGGCCCAAGCGAGAGATGACTA
This sequence comes from uncultured bacterium, assembly GCA_965602815.1. Taxonomy (GTDB): domain Bacteria; phylum Actinomycetota; class Acidimicrobiia; order Spongiisociales; family UBA5794; genus JAHEEL01. Next base: position 4,960 of record CBFDAN010000154.1, on the reverse strand, counting down.
CCTCCGATGCCGTGACCGGATCCACGCGGACCGGCTTGACGCGAACATCTCCGTCAAGTTGACACAGCTCGGCCTCGGCCTGGACGACGACCTTGCTGTTGCGTCGCTGGGTGCGCTCGCGGCGCGAGGAGCCCAGAGCGGTGCGACCGTGACCATCGACATGGAGGAGTCGGAGCTGGTCGAGAAGACGGTCTCCGCCTTCGAATCGGTCCAGGCCGAATACGGGAATCTCGGGATCGCGGTGCAGAGTTACCTCTACCGAACCCCGGCCGACCTGGATCGCATCGTTGTACGCGGCGGTCAGGTGCGTCTGTGCAAGGGTGCCTACGCCGAACCCGCCGAAGTCGCCCACCAGAACCCGGTGCGAGTCGATTCCGCGTTCGATGCGCTCACGAGGCGGTTGATGGCAACACCCGGTATTGCGCCCGCCATTGCCACGCACGATACCGATCGGATTGAGGTTGCCAAGACGCTCGGTGAGGGTCGAGGCGAACCGTGGGAGATCCAGATGCTCTATGGCGTTCGCACCGGCCTGCAGCGGTCTCTCGTCGAGGATGGATATCCGCTCCGCGTGTATGTGCCGTACGGGACCGCCTGGTACCCGTACCTCACCCGACGGATGGCCGAGCGGCCCGCGAATCTGGCGTTCTTCCTGCGCTCTGCCGTCGGCCGCTGAAGCACAGCGATCTGCCGATTGGGTACGATCCCCATATGAATCGACTGATCCTTGCCGTCGTCGCGCTGGTGATCCTCGTCGCCGCGGCGTCACCTGCCGAAGTCGCCCCCGTGCTCGAAGCTCAGGGGTTCTTCGTCGAAGTCGGATCCGATGCAGACCCCGATGCTGTCGAAGATGCTGTGGTCGCAGCGCGATTCGAGGGTGGTTCGCTGTCGGTCGCCGTTCTTGCCTCCGAACCCGCGGGCGGTGCAACGATCTTCGCCGAGAACACGCTCGAAGAGATGGGCGGCAGAGGGACCGTCTTCACCGTTGCTCCCGAGACGGTCGGGTGGGCGTCCGAGGGCGACATCTACACGAACGAGCAACTCGACGAGGCGACCGACGCCTCGCTCGACGGCGGCTCCGACACCGAGGTGGTCGAACTCTTCGTCGCAACGCTGATCGATGCGCCGGTCGGGTCAGCCGGACCGGGGGGTGGAGGTGAGCTCCCGTGGGGGTGGATCCTGCTCTTCGTTGTAGTGGCCGGCGGAGCGTTCTTCCTCTGGCGCAGATCCCAGTCGTCGAAGAAGAACGAGGCGGCTGCCGTCGACTCCGCCCGGGCGGAAGTCAAGAAGCGACTCGACGACGTGGCCAATGACATCATCGATCTTGAAGACGAGGTTGCGAGTTCGGACATCGTCGCGGTCCCTGTGTTGTACAAGTCCGCCACCGAGGCGTACTCGAAAGCGCTCAAGGAATATGGACGATCAGAGACACCGTCCCAGTTGATGGCCACTGCAGAGGACTTGGATCAGGCGATCTGGCAACTCGACAGCGTGGAGGCGCTGCTCGACGGGAATCCTGCTCCACCGAAGCCCGAGAAACCGGAGTTGCCGCAGCCGACGGCCCCTCCGCGAACTCCGTCATCACCACCGCCGTCCGGTGGGTCGCCACTCGACACACCACCACGCGTGCCGCAGACGACGTACCGCCGCCCGGCTCGTCGGAGTTCATCGAACACATCTGCGATCCTCACGGGAATCCTGATGGGAGCGATGTCATCGTCACGCCGCTCGCCCTGGGGCTCGTCGGGATCATCGGGTCGATCACGCTCATCCAGTTCGTCGAGCCGATCCCGCTCGTCCGGCAGCTCGCGTATGCGCGGTGGGGGCCGACGCAGGCGCTGACGCCCGCCCTAGAATCGGCAGAACTGTCATAGACAAAGAGTCGCAACCGAAGAAGAGGGGATCCGGCGATGCTCAAGAAATGGTGGAACTACATCAAGTCGTGGTTCGGCGCGACCTCGGACAAGATGATGGATCCGGAGATCGAGATCCAGATGGCGATCGATCAGGCGAACAAGAAGAACCAGGATCTGAGGAACCAGGCAGCGAACATCGTCGCGCACCGCACGCAACTCGAGGCCAAGATCGAGAGGGCGGCAGACCAGGTCGGCGAGACTCGCGAGATGGCCAAGCAAGCAATCCTCAAGGCTGAGGAAGCGAAGAACGCGGGCGATGCCGCAGGTGTGACCAAGTGGACCAACATCGCCCAGGGGCAGGCAACAAAGCTCCAGGCCGCCGAAAACAGCCTGATGTCGCTCACGGGCCAGTACGAGATGGCAATCTCTCAGGCCGAGGAAGCCAAGGCCGCAGTAACCGCAAATGCTGCGAGGCTGCAGGAACTGTCCGCGAAGCAGATGCAACTGCTCGGCGCACTCGAGCAGGCCAAGATGCAGGAGTCGGTCAACGCCGCCGTTCAGTCAATGTCTTCGACAATGGACGATTCGATGCCGTCGCTCGAGGATGTCGAGAACAAGATCGAGAAGCGCAAGGCCCAGGCCATGGGCCAGGCCGAGGTCTTCGACGTCACGCCCGAGGGCGGAGAGATTGAACTCCGCCAAGCGATGAACGAGGCACAGGCCGATGCGAAGCTAGAAGAGCTCAAGGCGGAGCTTGGATTGACGGACGTGGCAGAGCCTGCACCGGCGCCCGAAGCCGAGGGTGAAGCGTCCGGCACGGTCAGCTGACGTCATAACGGAGGGGGCCCTCCGCGCATCTCCTACCATGTGGGCTTCGCGATGCCGGAGGATCTCTTCTTATGACCACGATCGAGGCGCCGACGCGGACCGTCGTCACCGTTGACGGCAATGAAGCTGCGGCTTCGGTTGCCTACCGAACGAATGAAGTCCTGGCCATCTATCCGATCACGCCGTCCTCACCGATGGGCGAGCTCTCGGACGCCTGGTCGAATCAGAACCGTCCCAACATCTGGGGCAACATCCCCGAAGTGATCGAGATGCAGAGCGAGGCCGGTGCCGCCGGAACCGCTCACGGAGCGATCCAGGGCGGCGCGCTCACGTCGACGTTCACCGCGTCGCAGGGCCTGCTCCTCATGATCCCCAACATGTTCAAGATCGCTGGTGAGCTCACGCCTGCTGTGTTCCATGTCGCGGCGCGGACGGTCGCAACCCATGCCCTGTCGATCTTCGGTGACCACAGCGACGTTATGTCGACACGCGGGACCGGGTGGTCGATGCTCGCTTCCAACTCCGTGCAGGAAGCGCACGACATGGCGGCGGTCGCCCAGATGGCGACCCTCGAAAGCCGGATCCCGTTCCTCCATTTCTTCGATGGATTCCGCACCTCACACGAGGTGAACATGATCGAGGAGCTGTCCGACGACGACCTCCGCGCGCTCATTCCGATCGAAGGAGTGCTCGCCCACCGTGATCGGCGGATGGATCCGGATCGTCCGGTGCTGCGAGGTACAGCCCAGAACCCCGACGTCTTCTTCCAGGCTCGAGAAGCCTGCAATCCCTTCTACGACGCGGTCCCCGACATCGTGCAGAATGCCATGGACCGCTTCTCGGACCGGACGGGACGCCGCTACCACCTCTTCGACTACGTGGGGGCACCCGACGCAACCGAGGTCATTGTCATGATGGGCTCTGGAGTCGGAGCGGCCGAGGAGGGCGTCAATGCACTGGTCGATCAAGGAGAGAAGGTCGGCCTCGTCAAGGTGCGCCTCTTCCGGCCGTTCTCGACGCAGGCGCTCGTAGCAGCGTTGCCGGCAACCGTTCAGAACATTGCGGTCCTCGACCGGACCAAGGAACCGGGAGCGGTCAGCGAACCGCTGATGCAGGACGTGATGATGTCGGTCGTTGAAGAGACTCAGGCGGGCGGAACGTCGTGGACCGTGATGCCTCGGATCATCGGCGGCCGTTATGGCCTGTCCTCGAAGGAGTTCACCCCGGCGATGGTCGCCGGTGTCTTCGACGAGGCACGCAAGGAAGATCCGAAGCGTCGCTTCACCGTCGGGATCGTCGATGACGTGACCGGTCTCTCGATTGATGCCCGCGAGGGCTTTGCCACGGGACGCCAATCTCAAGTTCGGGCCGTGTTCTACGGCCTCGGCGCCGATGGCACCGTTGGAGCCAACAAGAACACCGTGAAGATCATCGGTGATCACTCCGACCTCTACGCCCAGGGCCACTTCGTCTACGACTCGAAGAAGTCCGGTGCGATGACCACGTCACACGTCCGGTTCGATCCGGCGCGCATCGAGGCTACCTACGAGATCAGCGATGCGAACTTCGTCGCTTGCCACCAGTTCGAGTTCATCACCAAGGTCGACGTCCTCGCGAAGGCCTCCGACGGTGCGACGTTCCTCCTGAACAGCCCCTACGGACCGGACGAGGTGTGGGAGCAACTGCCGGCCGAGGTGCAGCAGCAGATCATCGACAAACACCTCAAGTTCTACATGATCGATGCGACGGCTGTCGCGCGGTCGGCCGGACTCGGCCAACGTACGAACACCGTGCTTCAGACCTGTTTCTTTGCGCTTGCGGATCTCATGCCGCAGGAGCAGGCAATCGAATCCATCAAGAAAGCGATCGAGAAGTCGTACTCGAAATTCGGTGAGGTTGTTGTCGAGAAGAACAACGCGGCCGTCGATCTGGCGGTCGCAAACCTCTATCAGGTCGACTACCCGGACTCCGTGACTTCGACGGTGAAGATGAAGCGGACGGTCCCGGCCGATGCCCCCGACTTCGTCCAGCGGGTCACCGCAATGATGCTCGAGGATCGCGGGAACCTGCTTCCGGTATCGGCGCTGCCGGTTGACGGCACGTTCCCGACCGGGACGACGCAGTACGAGAAGCGCAGCATCGCGATCGAGATCCCGATCTTCGATCCGGAGATCTGCATCGAGTGTGCGAAGTGTGCGCTCGTATGTCCGCACGCCGCGATCCGAATGAAGGTATTCGAACCTTCGGCGCTCGAAGATGCACCGGAGAGCTTCAAG
>CBFDAN010000153.1:0-5123 GCA_965602815.1 uncultured bacterium | reverse complement strand
AACCCTGGGTACGCGGATTAGCCCGCCGTCTTCGCCGGGCGACGAATCCGACGACCCCGGCCGACGATCACGATGCGAAGCACTCCGACGATGCTGCCGTCCCGCCACGCGGCCCGGTCAACCCGTGTCCCCGCTCGTGAGGCCTACCGACAACACGGCGCGGTTGCCGTCAACGTCCGCACAGCAACAACTGTGAACGTGGTGACGCCCTCTCCGAACAGGTAGCGGGTCCCAACCCCGGCCATACCCCAGCCAGGGGAAGCGGCAATCAGTACGGTGAGAACCCTGGACTGCATCCGCCCAACGCTACCGGTGGCGAGTCCGGCTTTAGCCGCCGGCGGTCGCAGCCGACCGGTCGGAGTAGCTCTCCGACGACTGTTCCCGGATGTGGCGGGTGACGACGATGCTCGAGACTGCCGCCCACACGCACCACAGTGAGATGAATCCGGCCGACAGGAGTGCCGTAAGGCCCAGTACCACCGGGATGTTGATCACCCCGAACAACACCAGCCGTCGGTGCGTCGAAAGCAGCAGAGGAGCGCAGACAGCAATTACATAGCCGGCGCCGACGGCTCCAGTCCACGGCAACGTTGTCTCGTACGCGATGTAGCGCCCGCCGACGGTCGCTCCGTACGGTCCGCTCGAGAGTGCAAAGAGCAGCACCATCGATACACCGGCGCCGAGCGCCACAAGAGGAACCATCAACCTCCGGCGCGTCGGATCTCGTTCCGTCCTCATCACCGCGTATGGAACGAGGGCCGGCACGACACCCATGGCGATAACGAGATAGGCACCTATCGCGAGGGTTCCGGCCATCTCGGGGACGCGGTCCTGGAGCCCCCACCACCCGACCGCTTCGATCAGCTGGTGTGCGGCGAGAAACAACGGGACCGCCGCGAGCGCGAGATCGCGTCGATCATCGACGTGTCGTAGTGCGTCGATGCCGGCGGCTCCTACAACCACACCGGCGACGAGATCAGCTTCCGGCGAGTAGCACATGTCAACCCCCCAGCTCGATCGGCAGCCATCATGCAACGGTCGCCGGCTACCGGCAAGGGACGAAAGTCCCGTATTCAGTCGAGGAGTTCGAGCGCACGCCCGGCAAGTTCGACCGATCGGATTGTGATCGGGTCGAGCACAAGCTGGAGATGGTCCACGCCGGCGTCTGCGTACGTGCGGAGCGCCTCGGTGAGCTCCTCCGGAGAGCCGGCCTGCGGATCGGCTCTGTGCCGCGCCGTGTCCCCCTGGCGTCGCCCGCCGCCGCCTTCGAATTGCCAGTAGAGCGCAGCAGTCCGGCCAATCTCCGCTGGATTGCGACCGACGTCTCGGGCGGCGTCATCGATGGTCGCGTTGAGGGCCACGAAGCCGTCCGGGGTGTTGCCGAACCATGCATGCCAGGTGTTCCAAGAATCGACGTGCGGAAGCGTCGCAGCCAGGACCCGAGGCCCTATCGATCCAATCATGACGGGGGGACCCTCAGGTCTGCTGCGCGGGACCAGCTGACAGTCGCGGGCCGTGTAGTAGGTCCCCTCGAAGTCGATCTCGCCCTCACGAAGCAGGGTCCGGATGATGGTGAACGCCTCCTCGAATCGGCCGGCTCGATGGTCGAACGGGAATCCGTAGGCGCGGTACTCGACCTCGTTCCAGCCTGCGCCGAGCCCAAGGATGAGACGCCCGTCGGAGATCTCGTCGACCGTGGTCGCCTTCTTGGCGAGCATGGCCGGGTTGTGGAAGCTCGTCGCGGCAACCAGCGGTCCGAGCTGAACCCGCTTCGTGATCGCCGCCAGAGCTGCAAGGAGGGACCACGCCTCCCATGGACCGACGGGGCCGTCGGGCGTCTCGTACAAGAGGTGGTCACCAACCCAGATGGAATCGAACCCGAGGTCCTCGATCGCCAATCCCATGTCCCGGATCTCCGGCCAACGGACCAACCGTTCGATCTCGGGAAGTTGGACGCCGACGGCGAGGGGTCGCTTGTCAGTGTTCATGGGCACAATCGTACCGGCTCGGAAGGGCGACCACCCTTCCACGCCCCGATCAGGGGATAGCGGAGCCGCCGTTGGAACGCGGCTTGTTGACTAGCCTCGCCGGTATGCAGATCGGTGTCTCCATCTTCGCAACCGACACCACGCTTCAACCGGTCGCCCTCGGTCGGGCCGTGGAAGAGCGTGGATTCGAGTCTCTCTGGCTCCCAGAGCACAGCCATATACCGGCTTCGTGTGCGACCCCATGGGGAGGTGTCGCCGACGCCGCCCCGCTCCCCGAGATGTATTGGCGGACCCACGACCAGTTCCTGACGCTCGCAGCCATCGCAGCAACCACCGAGACACTCCGGCTCGGGACCGGGATCACGCTCGTGGCGCAACGGGATCCAATTTGGCTGGCAAAACAGGTGGCCTCCCTGGATGTGATCTCCGACGGCAGGGTCATCTTTGGGATCGGGTACGGCTGGAACAAGGAAGAGATGGCGAATCACGGTGTCGCCTACCTCGAACGGCGGGCGATTCTGCGCGAGAAAGTCCTCGCCATGAAAGAACTCTGGACGAACGACGAGGCATCGTTCGCCGGCGAGCACGTGAACCTCGAACCCTCGTGGTCGTGGCCGAAGCCTGTTCAGAAGCCACACCCTCCGATCGTGCTCGGCGGCGCGGCCGGCCCGAAGACCTTCGGTGATATCGCCGAATTCTGCGATGGATGGATGCCGATCGCGGGCCGTCACAAGTTCACATCGAACATCGAGTCTCTCCGCGAGGCGGCTCGGGCGGCGGGGCGCGACCCGGCCTCATTGAGTCTCGGGATCTTCGGGGCGCCGGCCGACGTCGAACGGCTGCGTCGCTTTGCCGAGGTCGGAGTCACGCGGGCCGTGCTCCCGGTTCCCTCGAAGTCACCGGACGAGGTGCTTGCCAGACTGGACGCGTACGCTCCTCTGGTCGCCGAACTGAAGGACGCCTGAGACGTTCGGACGAGAACCGTTCCGCTGTGTCCGAAGTCGGGGTACCGTGTCCGCCTTCGCAACGAAGTGAGGACCAATGAGCGAATCCCAGGCGATCCCGGACGGCCGTGATCTCATTCGAACCATGGGCTGGATTTCGCTTCCGTATTCGTGCACGGGCGTCATCCGCAAGACCGCCGTCTCGGGACGCAACACGGTTTGGTCCTGGCTGGTCCTGATCCCGTGGTCCTCGGACTCCAAGCCGTGGATCGATGGGACCGAGGTCTTCCCTGCTTCGACCAGGACCGAGGAGCAGGAACGAGAAGAGGTCGTGACCCGCCTGCGTGAACTCCTCGATCGACGGTACGGCGAGACGGTCGGAAATCGTGCGGTCGATGACCTCCTGCGGAGCATCCTCGAAGAGGAATAGGCGAGGCGTGTTCCGGCTTCAAACTCCGGTCAAAAAGCCGGTCGCACCAGCACAACAACGGATCGTGCCCCGGCTCGGTATGACTGTTGGTCGAGCACGACACCATGCAAGTCTTCGGCGATGTCGTCCGGCGCGTCGCGTCCGGTGTCGACAACGCGCCTCCACTCCGCCGCGGTTCCGTCCTGGATGGTGAACTCGAGGGATTCGGTCCACGCATTGATCATGACATAGATGTCGTCGTCTCGCTCCGAACCACCCCGCAGTACGTAGGCGATGCTGTGCGAGGAGGCGCTGAGATCCGGCGGCCCAGCTGTGCCGAACCATGTGACGTCATCGCGCCAATAGGTGCTCCGCGCGATCGACGGATGTGCACCTCGGAGCGCGATCATCAGACGGAAGAAGTGTTGTACGTCTGCGAACTCGTGGGCTCGGTCCCAATCGAGCCATGTGGTTTCGTTGTCCTGGTTGTATGGGTTGTTGTTGCCGCCCTGAGTGGTGAGGAACTCATCGCCCATGCGAAACATAGGCACACCGTTCGACAGCATGAGGATTGCGGCAAAGTTATTCGCCTGCCGTCGGCGCAGAGCAACCACATCGTCTGGTACACCGGAATCGCCCTCCCAGCCGCAATTGCATGAGAGGTTGTATTCCGACCCGTCCCGGTTTCCATGACCGTTCGCCTCGTTGTGCTTGCGGTTGTAGGCGACGAGGTCGTAGAGCGTGAAACCGTCGTGGGAAGTGACGAAGTTCACACCCTGATACGGGCGGTACGAATCAGGGAGCGTATCCGGGAAGAGGTCGTCGCTTCCGTAGAGCCGCCGCATCAGCGACGGGACCTTGCCCTCGTCGCCGCGGGCGAAACCTCGGACATCGTCGCGAAACGCGCCGTTCCACTGCGTCCAGTAGGTGCCGGGGAAGGCGCGGCCAAGTTGGTAGCTGCCGAGATCCCAGGCCTCTGCAATGAGCCGGATGTCGCGCAACGTCGGATCGGCCCGGATCGCGGAGATGAGCGGCGGATCGCCGAGGTCGATCGACCCGTCGGCTCTCCTGGTGAAGATCGAGGCCAGGTCAAACCGAAACCCGTCCACATGCATCTCGTTCACCCAGTACCGCAGGCTGTCGAGAATGAACGTTCGAACGAAACGGTTGTCCGCCCTGATGATGTTGCCGGTCCCGGCATCATTGCGGTAGAAGCGGCGATCCTCTTCGAGCAAGTAGTACGTGGTGTTGTCGATGCCTCGCTGCGAGTAGGTCGGTCCGTTGTGATCTCCCTCAGTGGTGTGGTTGAAGACGACGTCGAGGATCACTTCGATACCCGCTTCATGAAGCGCGGCAACGAGGTCATGGAACTCGTCGAGCTGTTCTCCTGCCACAGCGGATCGTGCATATTGGCCGTGGAGCGCGAAGAACCCCAGCGTCATGTAGCCCCAGGTTGAGCCTTCTTGTGGGTCAGCCTGAAACACCGGCATGAGTTCAACGGCCGTCACGCCGAGTTCCTTCAGATACGGGATCTTCTCAGCAAACCCGGCATACGTACCTCTGCGGTCCGATTCGACGCCTGACGAGGGGTGGCGAGTGAAGCCGCGAACGTGGGCCTCATAGATGACCAGGTCGTGACCATGGATGCGGGGAGTGCGGTCCGTCTCGTGCCGCCCACCAGTGTCGGCGCAGCGCATGACACCGAGTGGTGCCCGCCCGGCATTTGATCCGGGTCGGCAGGCGGCGCCCCGGTCGAAGTCGGGCGGGAAGTAGACGGCCTTG
>CBFDAN010000152.1:0-5146 GCA_965602815.1 uncultured bacterium | reverse complement strand
GGGTTATGGCTCTGAGAACACCGGACAGGCCGATCGTCTCGATGACGTGGTTGCGCACCTCGCCCAGACCGGCGTCGCCGTGGAGAACTACACACTGGTGTCGCCCGACCTCGGCGGAGAATTCTGACGGCAGCGGCGCGCCGGCTCGGCAGCGGCGGGTCGAAGTGCCCTCATCGGGGACGGTGTTGGGATCTGTCGGAGCCCAACGCTACGATGTAGAACGTATGTTCGTATTGGGAATCGACCCCGGTCTCACACGCACCGGCTACGGAATCATCGAATCGGCCAGCGCAACCGAGAAGGCCGTGGCCGCCGGGGTCATCCGGACGGATCCGGCTCAACCGCTCGGTGAGCGGTTCGTCGAACTGGCTCGCGATCTCCGCGACATCGTTGCCGAGTACGAACCGCAGGCCGCCGCGATCGAACAGGTCTTTGTGAACAACAACCGCCAGACGGCGATGTCTGTGGCCCGAGCCTCCGGCATTGCGCTGCTGGTCCTCTCGGAAGCTCACCTGGAGACCGCGGAATACACTCCTTCCGCCGTGAAGATGGCGCTCACCGGCTCCGGCACCGCAGACAAGCAACAGATGCAGAGAGTCGTCGCAATGCGTCTCAATCTTCCGAGCGCGCCGCGCCCCGCCGATGCTGCGGATGCGCTCGCCGTGGCCTTGTGCCATGTGCAGCACCGGGTGTTGAACGCGAGGGTCTCATGATCGGGCGACTGAGCGGCACACTCGCCTCGGTTGGTGTCGACTCCGTGCTCGTCGAGGTCAATGGTGTGGGATACGATGTTGCGGTATCGAGCCGTACGTTTCTCGAACTGTCCGGCGTTGGATCTGAGATCGTTCTGCACACGCACCTCTACGTGCGTGAGGACCAGATGGCATTGTTCGGATTCACAACGTCCGACGATCGGGATCTCTTTCGATTGCTCCTGGGTGTCTCCGGCATTGGGCCCAAAGTCGGCCTTGCTATTCTCGCCACGATGTCAGCGGACGACCTTCGGCGAGTTGTCGTGACCGACGACGTCGCTGCGTTGACGGCAGTCCCGGGCATCGGGAAGCGGTCGGCACAGAAGCTCCTCCTCGAACTCCGGCCGAAGCTTGAGGTCGCCGACAGCGCTCTGAGGGCATCGGGTCCGCTCGGCGAGGTGCGGACCGCACTCGAAGGCCTCGGGTACCAGTCAGACGAGATCAGCGGGGCACTGAGAGACCTGCCCCCCGACCTGCCTGTTGAAGAGATGCTGCGCCGATCACTGCAGGCGTTGGGCAAACGGAGGGAGCAATGAGAGACGAAGGTCTCCTCACCGGCGAACCAACACCCGAGGACGAGGCAATCGAAGTCGGCCTCCGTCCCCACCGGATGGAGGAGTTCGTTGGCCAGAGCGCTCTGAAGGAGCGCCTGGCGATCTTGATCGAGGCAGCCCGGGGACGCGGCGAGGCGATTGACCATGTGCTCTTCTCCGGGCCACCCGGGCTCGGAAAGACCTCGCTCGCCGGCATTCTGGCGGCAGAGATGGATGCTCAGTTTCGGGGGACCTCGGGGCCGGCGCTCGATCGTCCAGGAGACATTGCGGCTGTCATTACGAACCTCGAGGCGGGTGACGTCCTCTTCATCGATGAGATACACCGCCTGCCGCGCCAGGTGGAAGAAGTGCTCTACCCGGCGATGGAGGACTTCCAACTCGACATCGTGGTCGGGAAGGGGCCGGCCGCTCGTTCGATCAAGATCGACTTGCCTCCGTTCACCCTTGTCGGGGCGACGACGAGAGTTGGACGTGTCGCCCCGCCGTTGCGCGACCGCTTCGGCTACGTCGCACGGATCGACTACTACGAGCAAGACGACATTTCGGCCATCCTTCATCGTTCGGCCGCGATCCTCGACGTCGACATCACCCCGGAGGGATCTGAGACCATAGCCCGCCGTAGCCGTGGCACGCCGCGTGTCGCGAATCGTCTCCTGCGGCGAGTGCGCGACTACGCCGCTGTGCGTGCGGACGGGCATATCGACGACGAGGTCGCCGACCGGGCGCTCGAAGTGTTCGAGGTGGACGGCATGGGGCTCGACAAGGTCGATCGTGCCATCCTCGACGCGATCGTCGGGAAGTTCAGCGGGGGACCGGTCGGGCTCTCGACGCTCGCAATCGCCGTCGGCGAGGAGCCGGAGACGGTGGAGGATGCGTATGAACCGTTCCTTCTTCTCGAAGGGTTCCTTCAGCGAACCCCTCGCGGCCGCATCGCGACGGAGCGAGCGTATGAGCATCTGGGGGTTGAGCGGATGGGGACACCTGATCCGCAAGGAACGTTGCTGGACTGAGTCTCCGCTCACCAGCCCTCGTTCGCTGAGAACCGAGAGCGACGCGTTCCATTCCGGTCTCGTATCTCGTATCTCCGGTCTCGTATCTCGTATCTCCGGTCTCGTGTCTCAAACACCCGTATCGTCACCCCCGTATGCACTCCGCCGAATTCTCCTACGATCTGCCGCCCGAGGCTATCGCGCAGGAAGCCATCGAGCCTCGTGATGCTGCGCGGCTGCTCGTGGCGCGGACGCTGGAAGATCGCTCGTTCACCGACCTTCCGGATCTGCTCGACGCTGGAGATCTTGTTGTGGTCAACAACACTCGCGTCCGACCCGCTCGTGTCTACGCGACGAAGGAGACCGGTGGGCGGGTTGAGCTTCTCCTGACGAAGCGGGTCACCGCCACAACATGGGAGGCACTGGTTCGCCCTGCCAGGCGGATTCGACCCGGGGTTGAGTTGACCGTTGGGCCGCTCACCATGGTCGTCGTGACCGAACCCGATCGTGGGGTCGTGACACTCGATGTTTCACCCGAGCGCAGCGTGGACGAGGTCCTGAGGGAACTGGGTGAGGTGCCGCTCCCTCCCTACTTCCACGGCACCCTGGACGATGACGAGCGATACCAAACCATCTTTGCGAGGGCCGTCGGATCGGCTGCAGCCCCAACGGCTGCGCTCCACTTCACGCCCCGGATGGTCGGTGCGCTCTACGCGCTCAACATCGGGATCGTTGATGTCGAACTCGAAGTCGGGCTCGACACGTTCCGGCCAATGGAAGACGGTCCGATCAGCGACCACGAGATGCACGAAGAGCGGTACACGGTGCCGGTGACAACGGCCGACGCCATTGCCGAAACCAAGCTGCGTGGGTCACGCGTCGTAGCTGTAGGGACAACTGTCGTCCGCACCCTCGAGACGGCGGCCGAGCCCGAAGGGGAGGTCCAACCCGGGTCGGGATCGACCGAGCTGTTCATCACCCCGGGGTTCCGAACCAGCGTGGTCGACGCGGTTGTGACGAACTTCCATGCCCCTGGGACGACGCTGATCGTGATGATTGCCGCATTGATCGGCCCCACGTGGCCTGAGGTCTACGCTCACGCTCTCGGTTCCGGATATCGGTTCCTCTCGTTCGGAGATGCCATGTTCATCGAGGTCGATCAATGAGCGCAGTGACCTGGGACGGCGCAGGGATCGACGGCACCGCCCGCATTGGAACGATGGATACCCCACACGGGCCCGTGAAGACGCCGAACTTCATGCCCGTGGGAACGCGGGGAACCGTCAAGACGATGGACGTTGAGGACCTGAAGACGGTCGGTGCCCAGATCGTCCTCGCGAACACCTACCACTTGATGCTGCGTCCCGGCGAGAACGTCGTGTCTCAACTCGGCGAATTGCACGGATTCATGGCGTGGGACGGCCCGATCCTCACCGACAGCGGGGGCTACCAGGTCCTCTCCCTCAAGCCGAAGATCAGCGAAGAGGGTCTTGTGTTTCGCAGCACCTACGACGGCGCACGGGTCGAGTTGACGCCGGAGCGTGCGGTGGCCGTCCAGGAGACGCTCGGTTCGGACATCGCAATGGCTCTCGACGTGCCCGTGCCGCTCCCATCGACCCGGGGTGATGCCGTGGCCGCCATGCACCAAACGCTGCGTTGGGCAGAACGAGCCCTCGCAGCCAAACGTCGCGACGACCGGGCGTTGTTTGGGATCGTTCAAGGAGGGGCGGAGCCGGATCTGCGCGAGCAGTCCGCCAAGGACATCGCAGCGCTGGGATTCCCCGGATTCGGGATCGGCGGTCTCGCGGTTGGGGAAACCCCCGCGGAACGCGACCGTGCCCTCGACGCTGCCGTGCCCCACCTTCCGCCGAACGCAGTGCGCTACGTGATGGGACTCGGGGACACGGAGGGAATCCTGGCGGCGATCGAACGAGGCATCGACCTGTTCGATTGTGTGATTCCCACGCGGCTCGCCCGCCACGGCAAGGCGCTCACCCGAACGGGTGACATCTCCATCAAGCGGGCGGAGTGGATTCTCGACCCGGAACCCCTCGACGGTGGGTGCACATGTCTGGCCTGCAGGCGACACAGCCGCGGCTACCTGCGTCACCTGTACACCACGAACGAGCCCCTCGCACACCGGCTCCTCACACTCCACAATCTCACCTACACCTTTGACCTGCTCCGAGGCGCTCGAAAAGCCATCGCGGAACGCAGATTCGCCGCCTACCGCGACGGTATCGTGAGCGCCAGGATGGGGGACTAGACCACTTCCGCGGCTAGAGTTCCGGCGCCTTCCCGGCGGCTATGCCGGCCCATCGAACGGAGGATCCAGTGCTGAATCTGTCGAGCGTCTCGACGATCGTCGTCGCACAGACCGAGAGCGGCGGGAGCGCCCTCGGATTCCTGTTGCCGATAGCGGTTCTCGGGGGTCTCTTCTACTTGCTGCTCGTGCTGCCGCAACGCCGACGGGCGAAGAAGGCAAAGGAACTGCGCGACTCGATTGCGGTTGGCGACGAAGTGAGAACGATCGGCGGCATCTACGGCACGATCCGTTCTGAGGACGATGACACGTTCACCCTTGACATTGGGGGCGGCTCGACGATCAGGATCGCCAAACGAGCGATTTCCGAACGCATCGGAGACGATTCGGAGTGAATCGCAAGAATGCGATCATCACGCTTGTCCTGACCCTTGCGATCGCGTGGGGGTCGCTCGGGGCAATGCTGCTCGCCGGTTGGGCGCCGATACTCGGCCTCGATCTCCAGGGCGGGTTCTCGGTTGTGCTCGTCGGCCCGGAAGGAACCGATCCCGACACGCTCGATGCCGCAGTTGGGATCATGCGCCGTCG
>CBFDAN010000151.1:0-5154 GCA_965602815.1 uncultured bacterium | reverse complement strand
GGGGACGTTGTCCCTGGGTTGGTGGTGTGATGGGGTGAGCCCTCCTTGCGAGACCGTGGGTTGCAAGACTCACGACTCAGAAGGAGGATTCGTGGGCAGCGCTACAACCCGGCGGCAGCATCCGAATGCGCCGCTGACGCAGGAGGGTCGGCGTCAGCATGGTCGGCTGTGTCCTGGACCGTGGTTGGACGGTCGAGGCTGCGCTGGGCAAGCGATTTGCTAGCCGATCGACGAGTCGGTGCTGAGGTGTTCGTCTCTTCCGGCGATCGACAGGTTGGTGCAGGCTTCGCAAACCGATGCCGGCACGAGGCCGGCGGCCATGAGCCGAGCGAAAATCCAGCAGCCGACGCAGAAGGCAAAGACCGACTCGAGGATGGCTGCGATGCCGATCGCCGCCACCAGTACGGAAGCCAGTGGATCGAAGCCGCCAAGTTGAGCCGCGACAGCGCCGACCGAGAGGACCGCCCCCATTCCCTGAGCGAAACGCTTCGGCGGTCCGGGAACGAGCTTCGCCGGAATCGACAACCGTGGCACAAGAAGCCTGTTGACGATCTGCGCCAACGGCGACAGCGTCGGCCCGGTGAGAACACGAGCGACGAATCCGTAGGTGAGGAATCCGAGCACGATCCAGCTTCCAGAGAAGAGGTATGCCACAACGAGCGCCACGACGCCGGCGGCGATAAGCCGGGCTGCGTTCTCATTTACCTGATCTGGGTAACGGAATAGACTTCGCAACATCCGCTCCACAACCACAGATTCCGCCTCGCCATTCCCGCCCTCGGCGCGCGGAGGCACAGCAACGAGTTCCATTCCGCGGGCTGACAACCCCAAACAGGACGTCTACAACCCTGAGTACGCGGCTTGCTAGCTCGCCAGCCAGGTCCGATAGCGATGATCGATCCGTTCGACCCGCAGCTCCTCCTCGTAGCACTCCGAGAGTGAGGCTCCGGTCAGGACGGCCTCGATCGGACCGCTTGCGATGATTCTTCCTCGGGACATCAGTGCGATATGGTCGAACCCGGGTGGGATCTCCTCGACGTGGTGTGTTACCAGGACCGCGGCAGGGCTCTCGGGATCGGATGCGAGATCGGCAAGGGAAGCAACAAGCCGTTCGCGCGCTCCGAGGTCGAGGCCCGTCATCGCTTCGTCGAGGAGAAGAACCTCCGGGCGGGTCATGAGACTGCGGGCGATGAACACGCGTTGCTTCTCCCCCGTTGAGAGGGTCCCGTAGCTGCGTTCGGCGAGATGGTCGGCCTGGAGACGGTCCAGGAGACGATGAGCGAACACCCAGTCGGTGTCCTCGTATTCGTGCCACTGAGTGTCGACGAACGACGCGTGTTTTCCGGTGACCACGATGTCGATCGCCGGAAGGCGGTCGCGGATCATCTTGGCCGGTCCGGATCCTACGTATCCGACGCGTTCTCGCAGTGTGCGAACGTCAACCTTCCCGTGGGTCTCACCGAGGAGTCGCACCGCTCCGCGGGTCGGGCCGAGGTAGGTCGACGCGACTTGGAGCATCGTGGTCTTGCCGGCGCCGTTCGGTCCGAGCAGCACCCACCGCTCGTGGCGATGAACGTGCCAGTCGATGTCGGCCAGGAGCATCCGGCCGTCACGCACCACCGACACGTCCTCGAGAGCGAGAACTTCAGAGCGATCGACGGTTCGTGAACCAGTCACCAGAACTACCAACCCTCCGGGTTCGGCATCGCGGGGCTGGAATGGTAGACCTCGGTCGAAAGACGTTCGGATCGATCATCGGGAGTATCGTGATTCTCGCACCGCACCAGCTTTCGAGCACATAGAGGAGGCCCGAGAATGGCTGGCAAGAAGGGTTGGATGGACACGCTGTCTGAGACCGTCGACAAGGCGACCAAGGCGGCGAGCGAAGCCTGGGAAAACACGGCCGATGCCCGCAAGGATGCGTGGGACAAGACCAAGGCCGCCGCCAATAGCGCTTCGGAAGCGATCGACCAGGGCGTCGAGAAGGCGCGGGAATCCTACAAGAGCGACGGCCAACCAGAGGACGTGGCAGCAACCGACGAATCCCCAGAGCCCGATGAGGCAGTGACGCCGGATAGTCCCGAAGCGCCGGAGGAGTCCGAGGACCTCGGAGAGTTGAAAGACTCAGGCGACACCGACACAACCTGACAAGAGCCGCCCGGGTGCAATCCGGACGCATCGAAGCGGGCGCACGCTTTCACTCCACTGCAGCGCTTCGAGCGTGTCGCTGCTCCGCCCAACGATCCCGAACGGACCGAGGACGGCCCCGGCCGAGAGGTCGTCTAGGTAGATCGCTCGCCCCAACCGCGGGCAGAACCGAGGGACGGTCTGATGTCGTAGTTCTCGTCGACGAGCACGACGGTGCAAAGACCTACTCGTTCTCCGTCGTCCCATCCGTCTTCGGTCGGCATGAACACCTCGATCCAGTACCGTGAGTCTTCGTATGGCTCGCCGACGTATGCGGAGAACTGGTCCTCGCATCGGGCGTTGACCCAGTCGAACAGAGGGTCGTCACCCGGATAGGTGGATCCGAAGCCTTCGATCTCGACCTTGCCGTAGAGCTCCGAGCTATGGAGCTCGTTGCACTCGATCACGGGCACGTCGTAGACCTCGACGGCATCACCGGCGTCAAAACAATCACCCACCGCGAGTTGTTCGATCGGCTCGCTGCCATCCAGTTGAGCCGCCACGAACCCGATCCCGAGAAACGCAAATACCGCAAGCGATATCACCGGCCTCACCCACGACATGGTCGTGCCACTGCCCTTTGTCGATTCCGACTGCGATTGCCAATCTGGGCTCGGGGTGAACCATTCGTCCCGTTCTGCGTCGGTTGGGGGAGGTGGCTGGTTCTCGCCGACTGGCTCGTCCGGCGTGTCGCCAACACCTTGCCCTTCGGCCAGGGCACGAATGCGTTCTGCAAGGGAGGCGGACTCAGAAGGCACGACGGCGAAGGCTGCGTCACTCTCCCGGCGGGAAGCGGCCAGCGCGGAGGGCTCGTCTTCGAGCGCCCAATCCGGGAGGGACCTCATCCCAGCTGGCGGTTGGTCGGCGACGACGCCCTCGCCGTGGTTCGGCACTCCCTCGGGCTCTACCGGATTGGGGTTTGCCGCTTCTCGCTCCTGAGCAAGCTGCGCGGCGATCTCGACCGCCGACAGCTCCGTATCAGTCGCATCAGAATCGTCGTCCGGCGTCAAACCGGGCGGGGCATCTTCGAAGTCGCTCTCGTCATTTGTGCGTCGGGGTGACGCATCGATCGGGTCATCCGAGTAGAGCTCGCCATCCATGACTCGTTGACGTGCCTCGCGCAGCAACTCGTCACTCGACGACGATCGGTATCGATCATCAGTCATCTACCTCTCCCAAGACTGCTACCGCTCTATCGGCACGTGTTCGGCGCACCCAAATAGATTATCCGAATGCCGAGTGGGATCGCCGCGTCCCAACGGGTAGCTCCGACGGTGGCCGCAAAATCTTGGATCTGCTCTCGGGCCACCTGCCAAATACTTGCTGGTGCGGCACCGACGTAATTGGCCTACCTCGAGACAGAAGCATTAGGCTTCTGTCAGAAACAGGGACCCCCCCCTCGGCTAGATGAGGAGTCCCCCTGTTCGGACTTGAAGGAGACAAGCAATGAAGAGAACGAAGTGGCTCATGCTGCTCGTTGTCTTCGCCATGATTGTCGCTGCCTGTAGCAGCGATAGTGATGACGAGACAACTACTACGGCCGCTGCGTCCGGTGACGACACCGCGACGACAACGACCGCTGCGTCCGGTGACGACACCGCGACGACCACGACCGCCGCAGCAAGTGACGACACAACAAGTGATGACATGGTCGACGTTTCGGGCACCGAGGTATCGGTGTTTGCGGCGCCGACCGGCGACGAGGGTGCGTCGATCCAGGCGACCTTCGATGTCTACAACGAAGCAACGGGCGGCGTCGTGACCTACGAGGGTTCAGACGACTTCGAGGCCCAGCTGCGAATTCGCGTCGACGGTGGCAACCCGCCGGATATCGCGATCACACCGCAGCCCGGTTCGATTTGCGTATTCGCCGATGCAGGCGAGATTGTCGCACTCGAGGACATGGGTATGGACATCGCGGCACTCGAGGCCGCACACGGTGCCTACTTCATGAACCTCGGCAAGTGCGCCGATGGCAAGCACTACTCGATCCCGACGAACGCGAACTACAAGAGCATCGTTTGGTACAACAAGCCCGTCTTCGATGCGGCCGGTTATACCATTCCGGAGACCTGGGATGAGATGGTTGCGCTGTCGGCCCAGATGGTCGCCGACGGTCAGACACCATGGTGCATCGGCCTCGGCAGCGATGCTGCCACCGGCTGGCCGGGCACGGACTGGATTGAGGACATCATGGTCCGGACCGCCGGTGCCGATGTCTACAACCAGTGGTCGAACCACGAAATCCCGTTCAACGATCCGTCAGTGAAGGCTGCGTTCGACACGTACGGCGAAATCATGTTCGGCGAGGGCTTCGTCCTCGGCGGCGCCGCCGGCGTATCGGCGATCGATTTCCGCGACGCGCCAGACCCGATGTTCAATGAACCACCGAGCTGCATGCTGCATCGCCAGGCATCGTTCATCGCGAACTTCTTCCCGGAGCCTCTGCCCCGTGAAGACGCGGCGTTCTTCAACTTCCCGGCGATCGACACCAGCCTGCCGGCTGCTGCGATGGGCGGCGGCGAGCTCGCCATGGTGTTCAACAACCGGCCTGAGGTTGGCGCGGCGCTGTTGTCGTATGCAGGGCCTGAGTACCAGTGCATCCAGGCCTCGGGAGCCGGTGTCCCCGGCATCGAGCGGATCTCTGCAAATGCGAACACGCCGAACGACTGCTACGTGACCGACACGGTCAAGCTGCAGGCCGCGGCAGTTGCTGCCGCACTCGGCGCCAACGGCTTCGTGTTCGACGGCTCCGACCTCATGCCTCCGGCAGTGGGTCAGGGCTCGTTCTGGACCGGCATGATCGACTGGACCCGTGGCACGTCCACCGACGAAGTCCTCGATTCGATCGAGAACAGTTGGCCCAGCTCGTAGCAACAAACCGAAACAGCAATAGCGGGGGGGGGGGGCGGGGGGGGGCCGCCCCCCGGGTGTGGGGGGTGGCGGGCCGGCCCGGGGGGGGGGGGG
>CBFDAN010000150.1:0-5188 GCA_965602815.1 uncultured bacterium | reverse complement strand
ATCGGTCGATGGTGGGACATACTCGGCCTCGGTGATCTCCGCCTCAGCGAAGTGATCGTTAGCTTCC
Organism: uncultured bacterium; assembly: GCA_965602815.1. Taxonomy (GTDB): domain Bacteria; phylum Actinomycetota; class Acidimicrobiia; order Spongiisociales; family UBA5794; genus JAHEEL01. Next base: position 5,121 of record CBFDAN010000150.1, on the reverse strand, counting down.
TCCGACAATGCTTCCTGGTGCTGCTCGGCGAACCACGTCGTCACGAAGAGTTGCTGAGCGACAAATCCAAGGATCAGGAGGCCTGCAATGATGCTCGTCCACCCGACGATCCGGACCGCGCGAATCAACGCTCCCCTCGACGGGGCCGCCGAAACCGCCTCAGAGGTGGCCACCGCATCGTCCATGAGCACGCAGCGTACCGACGAGCCCACACAACGACACCGCGTTCCCGTTGGGAACCGCCCTCCAGGTCGCTACGCTTCCGGTTATGCCAGTCTCGAAAGGCCGCAAGAAGGCCAACAAACGACCGACCCCGCCAAAGAAACCGGCCGTGACCGAAGTCGCGGACAGGGGCGCGTCGCCAACCTGGTACGTCGTCACGATGTTCGGCCTCATGGCCTTGGGCATCGTCGTGATCCTCCTCAATTACATGGGGATTCTCCCTGGTGGTACAACCAACTGGTACCTCCTCGGCGGTCTGGCGATGATCGGCGTTGGCTTCGCGATGACCCTCAACTACCGGTAGCGATCGTGCATTCTCGGGTCCCACAACAGCGAATTACACGTTTGTAGTTATCCCCGAGTTCGCCCACAGCGTGGGGAGAAGTCGGTGTTCGGACCAACCTCGGCTCAGACCGGATCCATCACCTCGCGGCAGTGTTTTGGCGGCTCGGGGGCCGCGTCCTGCTGATGGGTCACTGTGAGGCGCATGCCGCAGATCGAACACCGATAGTCGGCCTCCACCTCGTACACCGAATCGGGATCGGGCTCCGGCGGCGGCCCATTCGCAATCATCCGAACGATTGCGATCGTCCCTGCGAAGATCGCAACACCCACAACGATCGCGATCGCAACGGCCATCGTCAGTCGCTGAGTTCGAGGATTGTGCCGTTCGCGGTGCCGCCACCCTCACACATCGTCTGCAATCCGTACCGAGTGCCGGTGCGTTCCATCTCGTGGAGCAAGGTCGTCATCAGCCGAGCGCCCGACGCCCCGAGCGGATGCCCGAGGGCGATCGCGCCGCCGTTCACGTTGACTCGCTCCCAGTCGATGGCGGTCTCCTTCAACCAAGCACCGACGACGGAGGCAAACGCTTCGTTGACCTCGAATAGGCCGATGTCGTCGAGGGACAGGCCGGCGTTGGCGAGCACGACTTCAGTGGCAGGGATCGGCCCTGTGAGCATGATGACGGGGTCGGTTCCGACTACGGAGAACGCCTTGAATGTCGCCCGCGCCCTCAAGCCAAGCTCCTTGGCTTTCGACTCGCTCATGATGAGGACCGCCGCAGCGCCGTCGGTGATCTGCGAGGAGTTTCCGGCAGTGACCACACCATCCTCACGGAATGCCGGCTTCAGCCCGGCGAGGATCTCAACCGTAGTCGACGGGCGAATGCCCTCGTCGAGTGTCATCGTTGTCGCCCGGCCCTCGTCCGTTGTCTCGATCGAGATGATCTGAGATTCGAAGCGCCCTTCCACAGTGGCGCGGTGGGCGCGCATCTGCGAGTCGTACGCGATCTGGTCGAGTTCCTCGCGTCCGAGAGACCACCGTTCGGCGATCATCTCGGCTGAGACGCCCTGGGGTACGAGTTGGTGGTCGTAGCGAGCCGACATCTTCGATCCGAACGGCTTGCCTGGTCCCTGGGAGAACGAGATCCCCATCGGCACCCGCGTCATCGATTCAACACCTGCGGCCACCACCACGTCGTAGACACCGGCCATGATCCCCTGTGCGGCGAAGTGCGCGGCTTGCTGGCTGGATCCGCACTGTCGATCAAGGGTGACGCCCGGCACCGATTCGGGCCACCCGGCACCGAGCGCCGCGTTGCGGCCGACATTGAACGTCTGCTCACCGACCTGCGAGACACACCCCATGATCACGTCGTCGACGAGTGCGGGATCGAGGTTGTTGCGCTCGGCGAGAGCCACCAGCGTTTCGGCTGAGAGGTCGACCGGATGCCAGTCCTTGAGAAGGCCGTTTCGTCTCCCCATTGGCGTTCGCACAGCGTCGACGATCACGGCGGTTTCCACAGAAAACTCCCTCGCTAGCAAGCGTGGAGACGATCGGACTCGAACCGACGACCCCCTGGTTGCAAACCAGGTGCTCTCCCAACTGAGCTACGTCCCCTCGTGGCCGGAAGTGTACCGACCAACCGGCCGTGACGAACGGGTCAGAACTTGAAGACCATGAACACGACGCCGACGAACAGCAGCCCCGTGCGGATGTGGCCTGCCATGAGAACCTGCTTGATCAGACCGGGAATCGAATCGTTCGGCGACTCTGGATCTTCGACCAACGCCTCCACACGATCGATTCGCGGGGTGGCATAGAAGAGGTCGATGACGACGGCGACTGCAGCGACGAGGATCCCGACCGAGACCCACACCGTCTCGAACTCCCAACCCGGAACGATGAAGACAAGCCAGAAGCCGAAGACGATGGTGGCAACACCTGCAATGTTGAACAGGCGCCGGTTGGTGGCCCCAACCTTGCGGAATACGCCGACGAGGCCTGACTCGTCGTTGCTGCGGCCGACTGCGGCCATCAAGGCTTCGACGTAGATCGAACCCCCCATCCAGATGATGACGGCAATGATGTGAAAGAACAGGATCCAGTGGCGCACGAGACTCCTTGTGGCTGCGGTGCGCGAGAGGCTACCTGGACCCCATCTCGAAGCGAAGTGCATCGTCGATCCTGCGGCCGGCTACGGCCGGGTCTTCCACCTCCACAACCGGAATAGCGCCGGCGGCCGCCTTCACAAGTTGTTGCGCATCGCTTCCGAGGTGGGCATCGAGTACCACTCCCGCGACCGTCCTGCGACCCAGGATCCGTTCAGCGTCGACTGGCGCGAGAGCCGTGAGCGTACGGTGGCCGTGTTCGACAATGCTGTGTGCGGCCCGGTCCGCGCGCGACGCCTCACTCCCGACCACGAGAATCGAACCCCGTAGGTCGATGCGTTCTGTGGAATGTGCGCGTTCGACGACTTCCAAGAGGCGGTCAATCATCGTCACAAGTTCGGACCGCACTGCGTCGTCGCTGAGTTCGCTGCCCGCGAACCGTTGCGAAGCCGCCGACACCATCACTTGGGGATCAGAAACGATGCAGAGGCTGTTGTGCGACAGGATGTCGCGGAGGTGCCGCTGAGAGCGGGAGGTCCCGGACCCACCGCCGGCGCCGATGATGGCCGCCGGCTTGAAGTCAAGCGGAGAATGCGGTCCGAGGGAGAGCCAGTCGACGGCGTTCTTCATTGCTCCGGTGACCGACCAGTTGTATTCGGGCGTGGCAAAGACGATCCCATCGGCTGATCTCACAGCGGAGCGCAGCAATTCGACGGTTTCGGGAGTCCCCTGTTCGTTCACGTGGTCCGCGTTGTACATGGGGATGTCTCCGAGCGATACGACCTCGGCGGTGACACCATCCGCCAGGTCCTCGAACGCCGCGCGAAGCAGGCCCGTGTTGTACGACCCAGAGCGGAGGCTCCCCGAAATACCGATCAGATGGGTGTTGGTCATGGTGTTCATCAATCCCTGAGTGCGTCAGGCTATTCCCCGACCGGCCCCTAGGCCTCTTGTCTTGCTATCGTTCCCGCTCCGCGGGCCCATAGCTCAGCCTGGTTAGAGCGCATCCCTGATAAGGATGAGGTCCCTGGTTCAAATCCAGGTGGGCCCACCGGTCAAACCCCTTGCACCGCAAGGGGTTTCCGTCATTCGGCGGCGAGAGTGGTAACCGCGGAATCCTCCCGCGTGCACATCGCGTGCACATCAGAAGCCGCATAGGTCGCCTCGAGGCGGTCGGCGGCGGCCTCGTCTAGGCCCTCGAACAAGTGCCCGTAGGTATCCAAGGTGGTCTTGATCGACGCATGACCGAGTCGTTCCTGGATGACCTTGGGGTGTTCCCCCTGAGCGATCAGGAGCGCCGCATGGGAATGCCGCAAGTCGTGGAACGTGCACGGTGGACCAACGGACGCCGCGACCGCCGGCAACCAGATGCGACGACGGAAGTTGCTTCGCCGGATTGGACCCCCGTTCGGAGCCGAGAAAATGAGGCCGGAGCCGTCGGCATACGTCGCCAGATGGGCGGCCAGCACCTCGACCAGGAATGGCGGCACGCGAACTGTGCGACGCGACGCCTCCGACTTGGGCTCATTGAAGAAGAACTCGCCTCTGCTCTCTACGAGTGAGGAACTCACCCGGACAACACGTCGAAGGGCCTCGAACCGATCCACCCGCAACGCCCTCAACTCGCTGAAGCGGAGACCGGTGTAGGCAGCCGCGAGGACCATGGCGGAATAGCGGGGGTCTATGGCTTCGGCGAGGAGGTTGATCTCGGTCGCCTCCAGGTAGCGGATCTGAGCCGTGCGATCGAACTTCGGTAGCTTCACTCCTCGACACGGCGAGCGGCCGATGAGTCCGTATTCAACCGCGGCATCCAGAGCGGCGGCGAGCAACTGGTAGGCCTTGCGTACTGTTGCCGGTGCGTAGCCCCGAGCGTCCAGGTCGGCGATCCACTGAGCGACGTGGATCGGCTGGATGCTCCCGATCGCCCAGTTGCCGAAGGCCGGCAGAACGTGGTTGCGAACTGTCGCCTCGTCCCTCGCTCTCGTCTGCAGTGCGAGGTTCACGCGAGTTGCCTGGTACTCCACCATCCAGTCGGCCAACGCCGTCTTCGCCAATCGGGGATCCGTGTATCGGCCTCGGAGCTTGTCCGTCTCCATGGCGAGCATGTATCGCTCGGCGTCCACCTTCCGATCGAAGTTCTTCGCCCGTTGCCGGCCCGTCGGATCTCGCCAACGTGTTTGCCAAGCACGGCTTCCGGAACTGTGTGTCACTCTCGCTACGGCGCCCATGGTGTTCTCCTGCTCTCGCGGCCGTTCTCCGAATGTACCATCGGGGTCTGACATCTTCCGAGCCGTCCATCGTGCATTCTGACCCTGTCACTCCGATGTCATTCCGTTGCCATTCTTCGTGTTCTCCCTGGTCAGAGACGTTTTGGAGATGTCGCGGATCAGCCAGCGATGGGTAGGCAGCAACGGTCTTGAAAGGGTTCCTGGCAGGGTTGCTGACACTCTGCTGAAAGGGTTCGTTGCATGACTTCTTGGCGGACGGCACCTACTTATGACAAGGG
>CBFDAN010000149.1:0-5213 GCA_965602815.1 uncultured bacterium | reverse complement strand
AGCGTCGAGAAGGCGTCGCGCCGCACGGTCGAAGTCCCGGGACCGGACGTAGTTGAGGGAGTTCACCGCGAGCGCCTTTCGCCCATCCGGGTCGGCGATGACGTTTCGGATCGCGGCGGCGAGCAGATTCGCATCGGCGTCCGGAGCGACCTTGACCACGGCGGCATCGGGGAGATCGGCAGCGGTACCGAGGGCAGTGACGGCTGTCGGAATCCCGAAGCGGAGGCAGTCTCCGACGGCAGCCGAGACCTCGCCATTGGACGCCCGACGTAGTTGGACAGCGATATCGGCCCGTCGAAGCCACGACTCGTACTCCGCAGCATCGATCCGCGACGTCAGCACAACGCGTTCGGCGAGGCCCCGATCGTCGATCAACTGCAGAAGAGTCGGAGCTAGTTCGACTGCGACGTCACCCACGATCGCCAATTGCACATCCGGGTTGTCGGCGGCGATCAGAGCGAACGCTTCCACGATGAGGTCCGTGGCCTTGATCTCATGTTGATAGCCGAACGTCGCGATCCATCGGACCTCGGCCCGCACATCCATGGGCTCGGGCGGTGGGTACCCGAAGCCGATGTCGATGATGTCGTCCGCACGGTCGGGGCGCTGGAGCCGGGCCAAGTCGGCGGCGAAGGCACTGGTGGTCAGGACCCGGTCCGCGCCGTCAATGACCGGGCCGAGGAGATAGAGACCGGCGTCGGCCGCCTCGGCGTACGTGAGCCATCCGATCTCGCCGAGTGATGCCTCGATGCCCTGGTACTCCTCGTGCAGGAATTCCTGGAACCACTCGGGGCCGTGCTCGTATTCTCGCCCGAACCACTCGAAGAATCCGGCGAACTGCGCCTCGTGGATCATCACCGTACCGGGGCGTTCCCCCATCAGTTCGAATGCTTGTCGGTGATGCGAGCTGTTGCCCATGACGTAGATCACGTCGTCGTAGGCGACGAGACGGTCCCGCTCGAGGAAACCGGGGCCGGTGATCACGCTCACATTGGGTAGCTCGGGCATGGGCTGCGTCCAGGGATCTTCGGAAACGAGATCGACGTCTACGAACGCTGCGAGTGCATGGGCGAGCCTCCACGAGTAGTCGGCGATTCCGGATTCGGCAGGCGGCACCGGCGTGACCAACGCGAGGCGAGGCCGGGGATGCCCGGGCACGGCCGGCGGGCGGGCGGTCAACGCGTCGATCGCTTCGATGGTCCGGTCCGCAACCCGGTCCCATCGGAACTGGCCGGTGACGTGGGCGTATTGTCGCTGGCGGTGGTGGTCGGCTTCGGTCGAGTCGAGCGTTTCGATGATGCATCGGGCGATGTCGGCGGGGTCGTTCGGATCGAACTGCAGGGCCGTGTCCGTGACGAGTTCGACCATCGACGACGAACCCGACGCGATAGCGAGTGTTCCGGAGAGCACCGCCTCGGCAATGGGGAGACCGAACCCCTCGTAGATCGACGGGAAGACAAACAGGTCGGCGCTTTGATACAGCAGCGAGAGCGTCGTATCCGGAACGAACCCGGTGAGGAGCACGTCGTCCTCGATGCCGAGATGACGGGCCTGTGACATGAGCGCTTCTCGTTCCGGGGGCAGAACACGGCACACGATGACGAGCTGATGTTTCTCACGAATCCCGTCCGGGAGGAGGGAGTACGCCTCGAGGAGACCCTCGAGGTTCTTCCGAAAGTCGATGCCGCCGGTGTACATGAGGAAACCGGCTCGCAGGCCTTCAACGACGGCGATGGCGTCCGTAAGCGCGCGCTCTTGATTCTCCGCAGGGAAGAAATGGTCGGAAACACCGGTCCCGACGTTGACGACACGATGCTCCGGCAGATTGAGGAGGCGGATCGCGTCCATTGCCGTCGCTTCGGAGATGCAGAGGAGCAGGTCGGCCTGGCGGACGAACTCCCGCCGGGCCCAATGCAGGGAAGTCCAGATCGAGTCGGAGAGGTACTGCTCGGGGAAGAGCATCGGGATGAGGTCGTAGAGTGTCACAACCGTCTCGATCGATGGATCGCGAGCCCACTCCGGCCAGATCTCGTCCAGTGTCAGGTCGAACTCGAACGGTGACGTGACGTAGTAGGCGTCCGGCGGCAACCCCTCGACGACCGGGGCCTCCGGGGTGTGCGCACGAACGAGGCCGGTTCCGAGGAACCCTGCGACTTCGGAGGAGAGGCCCCGGTGGGGGTTCACCAGGAGCGAGTGGACACGGTCCGGATAGGTAGTCACCAGGGCCTTTGTCTGCTCGAGGACATAGCGCCCGATGCCGCGACCCCGCGACGAATACCCCTGGATCGGTTGGAGATCGATCGCGATGCGGCGCGCGTCAGACATCCGGGTGGGCGGTGATGAGCGCGACCTGGGCGGTGACGGGCGGGTCCGCAGTCGGTGCAGGTTCCGGGATCTCGTCGACAACAACCCATCCCTGCTCGGCCGGTACGGCCACGTCGATTGTGTCGATCACCCAACCCTCGAGGAGCACATCGAGATCGCCGCGATCGTACATTCGCTGGACCGGCGTGACCTCCGTTTCGCCGAACGGGATCGTCAACACGAGAAGGCCGTCGGGTTCGATCCGATCGAGGAGTATCTGCATCGCGCGATGATCAAGCCGCTCTTCGACGGCTTCCTCGCCATAGGTGCCGAGACCGAAGTGCTCGATCGACGAGAGGCAGACGATCACGTCGAATGCCTCGTCGGTCTCCCAATCCTCGAGCGGTGTCGCGAGGGTTGTGAGATTCGGGTGGTGAAGCGGGTACTCCCTGAGATCGATCCCGGTGACCGAATAGCCGAGCGAGGCGAACTCGAGCGGCACCAGACTCTCGGAGCACCCGACGTCGAGCACCTTCGAGCCGGGCTCTTTCCTCGAGGTGACAGCAGACAGCACGTACGGGATCTCGACCGAGCGCTCGGTGATCGCCGAGAGCGACACGCTCCCCTCGTCGTACTCGACGATGTCGGGCGGGTTGAACCAGAGACCGGCTTGGGACCGGAAGCCGCGATGGCTCTCCGAGTAGTTCAAGAGCGTGGCAGCTCCGACATCTAAATCGTCTGCGGAACCCTGATCGCGAACCTCCGGCGGGAGGCTTTCGATGATGGGTCGAATCAGCCCGATGTCGGCAAGGAGGTAGCTCAGCTTCGCCTGCGTGTCCTGCAGGTACGCCTGCTGTGCAGCGAGTTGACTCTCGACGTGCGTGATTCGCGTGTTGGTGAGCGTGAGACCGTCCCGGATGGCAAGGTCCCTCACCGACGCCGCGTGGTTGACCGCGTCGAGCTTCGCATAGTTGTCCGTGATCCCGGACTCCAGCTTGAAGAATCGAGGATCGAAGAACCTGCGAAACACTCTGGCAAACGGCTCGAGGATGGTCCGCGCGACTCTCTTCAGCATGTTGCATCCCTATTCGCTTGGGGGACTGTGACCTGAACAGGTTACCGGTGCCGGATTCGGGCGACACACCGGCGGGGTCGGAGACGCCTTCCCCTCGCTGATCCGACTCGACAGGCCATTAGGGTTTCCGGATCCGGTCTCCGCCAACGATAGGGTGCTCGTTCATGCGAACCACGCGGTCCCAAGACTGCTGTCCTGCTCGGCCGGAGGCGATCTGCAGTAGCCCTTCGGGTTGTGGGCCGGATTGATGAGCGACGGTCCGGGCTCCCACGACCTTCAGTCCGTCGACTGGCTCGTGGCGGTGATCATCTGCAGCGCCCTTCTCGTTCTCACGACCGTGGTGGCGGGTCTCATCGCGGCGCTCGCCGGATGGATGGTTCCGGTCGTGGTCATCCTGATCGGACTCGCTCTGGCCGCCGCAATCGGCTACTTGTTCTCCGTCGGTGGGGGCTCAATTCGGATCCGTTGGAGGTTCTCGGCTGCGGCGCTCGCGGCCGGAGGTGTGATCGCTGTATTCACCGTGGTCGGCATGCGTTTCGCGGCAGAACACCTGCTGACCGATCGGGACCCCGGTGTCTACGTGACGACGGCACGGTGGCTCTCGGCACACGGGACGCTTCTTGTCGACGGAGCCGCTGGTGCATTTGCGAACGTGCAGGGAATCGATGGGGTGAGCCAGGGACATTACGGGGGGCGAGTCGACGGCCTGGTGTACACACAGTTCCAGCACGGACTTGCGGTGCTGATGGCGATCGGCCGGTGGATCGGCGGAGACTGGCTGATGCTGAAAGCGGTGGCGCTGCTCTCCGGCGGTGCACTCGCCGCCTTCTACGCGTTTAGCCGCGTGGTATTGCGCCCATGGTGGGCGCTGGCAGCTACGACTGGAGTTGCCGTCAATCTCGTTGTGGTGCACTTCGGAAGGGACGCCTACTCGGAATCGCTGCTCATGATCTTCCTGTTTGCAGGGCTGTGGCTCCTCGATCGGGCGCGGCGAGCCGGACGGTGGTCGGGATCACTCGTCGCGGGTCTGATGTTGGGCGGAACAGCCCTCGTCCGGATCGACGCATGGCTTGCACTCTCCGGTGTGGTCGCCTTCCTGTTCCTGGATGTCTGGGCGTCTGGGACACAATGGCGGCAACGCGTGCGTGTCGTGGCGCTCCCGGTCGCAGCCGGCATCGTGATCACCGGAGGCCTTGGGATCGTCGATCTCCTCGTCGCCAGCCCCGAATACCTCGGCGATCTCATGCCCAACGTGTATCGCATCGCAGCGATCATGACGATCGTTGTCGGCCTCGGTCTCGTCATCTCGATGACCCTGCGCCCATGGAATCGGATCGACGACCCGAACGCTGAGCGATGGCGGAAGCACGTCGGCACGGGCGCAGCGATGTTCATCGTCCTGGGATCGGCCTTCCTCTTCCTCGTGCGTCCCCTGCTGCTTGTCGAGCGTTCCGACGCGATGGTCGATGTCATCGAGTACTACCAGCGCGTCCAGGGACTGGCTCTCGACGGTACGCGGCGCTACTGGGAGATGTCAATGCATTGGCTCGCCTGGTACCTCGGCGTCGGGGGTCTCGCCATCGGCGTTGCGGGATGGGCCTGGGCGACGCGGGAGGCGTTCATGGGACGATTGAGGCGGATGGTCCCGTTTCTGCTCGCGTTTTCGATCGTCACGGTGGCGTTCTTGTGGCGGCCGGCGAACACCCCGGACCACCTTTGGATGATGCGTAGATTCCTCACCATTGCGATCCCCGGGCTCATCCTCCTCGCGGTCGTTGTGGCGCAACACGTAGCCCCAATCCTGAGGGAACGGTGGGGGCAGGCAGTTTCGGTC